>JANWYZ010000007.1:0-28030 GCA_025054895.1 bacterium
ATAGCCCACCATTTCAACGGTGGGGAAAGAAACTAGGCGCGACAGAATAATACAACAACGTCTCTGCCGCAGGAGGAGTCGATACGATGCCTCATCCTTACGTCTGGGAGGAGTGTCTGGAGGCTCTGGAGAGGACGCCTCGCGCCTTGCAGAGGCTGGCGGAACTGATTCCTGCCGACCGCTGGGAGCAACGCCCGTCGCCCGACCGCTACTCGCCACGGGAGCTGCTGTACCATCTGGCGGAAGTGGAGGAGACCTTTTACGGGCGGTATCGCCTCATCGCCGAGCAAGAGCGTCCTCAGCTGACCGTCTACGATCCGCACGACGCCCTCTCGGAGGAGCGGTTTGCGGAGGGGAGCGTGCAGGATGGAATAGAGAGATTCACCGAGGCGCGGAACCGCTCGCTGGAATACCTGCGCCACCTGCCTGAAGAGGCGCGTGACCGTACGGGAATGCACCCCGAGTTCGGCGAGTGGAGCATCTTTCAGCAGGTGCAGTTGTGCGTAGCACATGACCTGTTGCATCTGGGCGACATCCTGCTGCGGAGCAGATAGGCGGTGAGCAGTGCTGTCGGGCAAAACCAGGTGCGCCAGAACACGGAGTGAAGTTGGGACGACAGACACAGCCTGATTTACCCTTTGGGGCTATACTCCTGCATTCGCCGCTCAAATACGAGGCACAGTTGCGCCTCAGGCTGCGCCTGAATCGGGTAGTTCGCAATAAAGAGCTCTTCGCCTGGACGCGCAGTCGGCTGCTTATAGTTGTTCATCCCGTACTGAAGCGTCCAGCGCACCTGCGTGTAGTCGCTGTACAGCTCACGGACGAAGGGGCTGTCGTCGTAGGTAAGGAGCCAGTTGTGTTGTGTCTCGCGTAGCAGTCGCGCCAAGCGATAATGGTCAAAGCCCAAATGCAGCTCTCCTCGCTTGCCGTAGAGGCGTGAATCAGTTGCTGAATAGTATGGCGGGTCTAGAAAAAGGAATACGCCTTTGCCATCCGAATGCAACACCGGCTCGTAGTCGCCACAGGTAATGCGCACGCCTTTCAGCAGCGGCGCGACCTGTCGCAGGCGCTCGATAGCCGAGACGGTGAAACGTCCACGAAACGCCTGCTCTGAATAGCCTCCTGAGTCGACTGTGCCCGAAAAAGTGATGCGGTTCAGCACGAAGAAGCGCACCGCGCGTTCCAGCTCGTCGCCCTCGCCGTAGCGCGCCAGTAGCTGATAGAACAGGGCTTTGCCATCGCGCGTTTCAGCGCGGATACGATTCACCGCCTCCACCAGGGCATGTGGGCGTTCTTGTAACACCTTCCAGAAGCAGTAGAGTTCGTAGTTGATGTCGTTAATCCAGAACCTGCGATCGGGGAACCGCTGGCGCAACGCCAGAAACACTGAGCCACCGCCCACCATCGGCTCGCGGTACTCTTCGAATTCGGGAACAAGGGGCAGAATTTGCTCGATTGCCCGCGATTTGCCACCGGGGAAGCGAAGCGGACTCCTAACCATCGCTACCCTCCAAAACACCTTCTATGCCTAACCGACGCAGCTCTTCGTTCAGCCACATCAGTTTTTGAACGTTCCCCTCGCCCAAAGGAGAGCTGAACTCGCGCAGGACGCTCATATCTGCAGGCAGGTCAAGCTTGCCTGAAAACTTACCCGTCAGCCGAAGGCGAACCGTGAATTGCAGGAGCGTCTTGCCTGAACGTAACTCCTGCAGTTGAGAAAACAGTAACAGCTTAAATAAGCCGTCCTTGATATCGTTGAGCGAGGGCAAGGGATGCTTGGTGCTATTCTTACTCTCCTGAATAATAACCTTCCTGTCGCCTTCGAAGATGACCTCGTCGACAGTCAGATAGTACATGCCCCCCAGGTAGTTGCGTATCTCAAAAAAGCCCTTTGTGCTTCCCGCCTGACTACGCTCCAGCCGATGCTCCGTGATGGTTTCTCGCAGGGCGGCGTGTTCCGACGCTGAAAGAGAATGTTCGGCGTACTTCGCGAGATCGAGCTTACTGCTGTCATTGGAGGAGCGTACTGCATCCAGAAACGAACGCAGGCCCTCCTGAGGATGCATCTCCACACCAAGTTTCTGCGCTATTGCCTCGTAGCTTTGCAGCGCCTTTTCGTAGACGGGAACAAAATCGTCCTCAAAATGGTCACGGTTCCAGTGATGTGCATCCATCTTGTAGCGCGCTATCTCCTCAATCTTCTGGCGAACATGAACGTTGTCCATGCGCTGGCGCGTAATGCGGTAAGCGTCCTTCTTGCTGGCATCGTTGTACCAAGCAAGGATAACGTAGACGCCCATCAAGTTCATCCACGAAAGCGTGATAAAGTTCACCCGATCGAGGTTCGTATCGTTCTCACGTTCACCCTTACCCTCATCTTTGATGATGGGGATTACTGTAATAATCTTACCGCCATGCGAGTAGGTATCGTAAACTTTTGCCAGCGGATAGGTACGCGTGCGCTTCGGACCTGTCCACTTAGAAAGAGCGATTTCAGTGCCATCAGGAAGGCGCACCTTGCAGGTAAAGCGGCAATTGTTGATGTCGAACCCGCTCCAGTCATAAATGGGTAGGCTGACAGGTTGTCCGCAGAAGCGGAGGCTTTGAATACTTCCCTGCAATCGAACGACTGGACGCGGCATACTAAGAATATACCTCCGTGGCGCACACGACTCTATGCACTCGCCATCGAGCCGCTGATAAAGTAGGGCACCCCTGCCTGTTCCAGCGCACGCGCTGCCCGCGCCATCACGGTAAGCTGGTCTATCACTTTCAGTACCCCTGCTCGTCTACGTCCCAGCCGAGAAACTTTTTGAGCAGCTGCGGCGGCGCCCAGCGCGACGCCATCCGCAAGAAGCACTCGCGCTCATCGGCATCGGGATAGCGCAGGCGAATCTCGGCGAGCTGGAGCTGTCGTATCGCTTCCGCCATCTGCGCCGCCATGCGCAACTTCTCGCTGGGCGTCATCTGGCGATAACGTCGCAGGAGCAACCGTTCTATCTCTGGATGGGTGTCGCCTGGCATTTTAGTAGGATTGTCCCTAAGGCACGGTACGTCCTTTCCGAAATCGGTCGACGTTCGTTTGAAATCGGACGGTGACTGAAGCGGTGGAGGGACAGAGTTCACCCATTTGGCTAGACCCTACCTCTGCTGTAGCCGCAGCGGCTTGCCTTCGGGCGAGGTAATCCGCACGGTCAGCTGCCAGTAGACAGCGCCGTTCAACACTTTGCACAGGATGCGGTTCCAGCCCGGCTGCAGGATTGCTGTCGCCGTGTCCTGGTCTATCCCAAGCCCCCGGTCGCCGATGAATTGGTGTACCTTCTGCCCGTTCACCCAGCAGACGACATCGTCGTCACTGCCGATTTTGAGCATGACAGGCTGCGTCGACTCGCTATACACTTCCGCGTAGGCGTAGCCGCCTGTGTTTTCACGTGCGCCCGCAAGCACCCAGAAGTCCAGCACGCCCTGCGGGTCCTCCAGCTCGACGCGCTTCCAGCGCACGCCGTTCACCTCCGCCTGCAGGTTGATGGGCGCACTCGGGTCGATCAGGTCACGCTCGCGCAGCAGGTTGCGCTCCGCTACAGGAGCCAGTATCCACCAGTTTGTGACCATACCCTGTTGCATGGCGACATCTCTGGTACTGATTTGCATGCCCAGCGAACGCAGTACACCCACCAGACGGATAACGCTTTCGCGGTCGCGCGTCCTCTCCAGCGCAGTGCGGGCGAGCACCGTTGCCAGATCGGTCTTACCCTGCTTTTGCAGGGCAAACGCCACGCCGGGTACCGCATCGATCGCCGCCTGGCGCACCTCTTCGCTCTCATGCCCCAGCGCAACCATCAACGCGGAAGCGGTATCTGCATGGCGCAGGCGTCCTATGGCTCTCAGTGCCGCCACTTTCGTCTTGGGGTCGTTCTCATTGAACGTTTTCAAAAGCGAAGGTAGCACCACGCCTGGCGAACCAGATTGATAGCCCAGCAGCTCAATCAGCTGTAGGCTTTGCTCGCCCCGCGCCCCTTGCAGCTGCACCACCAGCGCCTCCGCCAGTCCGGGTAGCCTCGCCTCCTGTAGCAGAGAATACGCGGTGCTGGCGAGCACAGGATTCGGATGGTTCAGTGCTTTGACCAGGAGGTCGGCGGTGTTGGCGTTGCTGGTATGCGCCAGACCGGTCAATCCTGCGCAGCGCAGAACGGGCGTCCTGCCGCTGGTGTAAAGCGATTGGAACAGGGCGGCGGCTCGCCCTGCCGCTCCGGAGCGGCGGAGCCGCTCCGCAATACGCGCCAGCGAGTGCTGAGCCGCCTCTCTCTCGCGCTCACTACCCTTTTGAGCAACTTGCTGCAAGACCTGCTGTATCTCTGGCGTGGGGAATTCGCCTGCGACCGTAATCGCCGTTAGACGCACCTGCGGCTGCGCACTTTTTAACGCTGCCAGCACTACTTTCGCCGAACGAGGCTGTTTGCGCGCGCCAATTGCCAGCAGTAATGCGCTCTTCCACTGCGGGTCGGTTGCCTGAGTAAAGGCGCGTTCCAGCGCGGCGGTCGCTTCATTGCCCGGGATTTGTTCCAGCGCCATACGCGCAGGCTCACGAAGAGCCTTATCACTCAGCAGCTTCTGCAGCACTGGCACTGACTGCGACGTGCCCACCACCGTAATCAGGCGGAGCAGGAAGCGTTGCACAGCTTCCGGCGCAGGCTTCCGGAGTCGAGCAAGTAACGCTTCCTCGGCAGCATTGCGTTCGGTGGACGCGCCGGGGCGCGTGGACTGGTAGACCACTCGCTCCAGAGCAGCCTTTGCTGCTACCACCGTTCCGGGGTCCGCGTCAGGCTTCTCAATAATCGCCAGCAGGGTGGGAATCGCCTTTACTCCGAATGGCGCGATTTCGTCGATCGCCTGCCGTCGTGCATTTTCGTCGGGTGAGCGCAGCTTCTGCACGGTCTGTTCCATGCTCTGGCACGCGCAGGGAAGGGTTAGCACCATCAGGGCAAGAACGTGTAACCATGTTCTTTTCATTTCGCACCCCCACCTCCTACCTCAAGTACCACGGAGCGCGATAGGGGCGACTGAGCCAGCGATTCGCCTCCGGGTCGTCTGCGAACTGCTCTCTGACGGGGTCCCAGCGCAGCTTCCTGCCCAGACGCATGGCAATATTGCCGATGTGCGCTACGGTCACCGAGCGATGCCCAATCTCCACATCGCAAATAGGCTTCTTGCGCGTGCGGATACAGTCCAGCCAGTTCTGATGGTGGCTGAGACTGCGGTAGAGCTGCACGTCGCTCGGTCCCCACGTGGGGTTCAGCAGCTCTTTGGGGCTCACATCGATGCCACCCCGCCACACATGCACATAGCCCTCTGTACCCTCGAATCGCACGCCTCGCTCCGGAGTAGTAGCAATCAGGCGTACACCGTTGGCGTACTCGTAGTGCACCTCGAAGCTCACGTAGGTTTCACATAGCCCCTTTACAGGCGGCACCCCTTTGCCTTCCACGCTAACGGGTCCGCTGAGGTCTGTGCCCAGCCCCCACTGGGCGATATCGAAGTGATGATGTCCCCAGTCGGTCATCGTGCCGCCAGAGTAGTCCCAGAACCAGCGGAAGTTCCCCAGGAACCTCGCATAATTGAACGGCACCGAGGGGGCGGGTCCCAGATACAGGTTCCAGTCCAGGTCTGGCGGAGGCTCTACATCAGGCTGCGGGTCGAGGTCAGGACTGTGTGGAAGATACACGCGCACAGTATGCACCTTGCCGATTTTGCCGTTGCGCACCAGCATACAGGCAAGCCAGAAGTAGTAGTCCGACCGCTGCTGACTGCCTACTTGAAACACGCGGTTGTAACGGCGTACGGCGCGCACCAGCGCCTTGCCCTCGTCGATGAAAAGCGTGAGAGGTTTCTCGCAGTACACATCCTTGCCCGATTCGCACGCCATGATACTGTTGAGCGCGTGCCAGTGGTCGGGCGTGGAGATAACCACTGCGTCGATATCTTTGCGGTCTAGCAGGTGGCGAAAATCAGTGTAGGCAGCACAGTCCAGATTGCCATAGCGATCGTCTACCGCCTTTTTGGAGCGATCACGGTGCGGGGCGTATACATCGCACACTGCCAGCACCTGCACCTGCCCGTTACCCAGAAAGGCGCCAAGGTGACCGCTGCCCATACCGCCCAGGCCGATGAAACCCAGCGTGATGCGGTCGTTCGGTGCATTCCGTCGCGCTGAGCCGAACACCGAGGCGGGTACAATCGCAGGCATGGCAACAGCAGCTGCACCAAAGGCTGCCCCTTTGAGAAACTGCCTTCGTGTTACCCGGCTACCTCTGCTCATACCAACCATCCTTTCTACGGGTGAGTTCCGCGGTTATAGCATTACCGTTCCGAGCTTCTGGGGATACAGGAAAGAGTCCTGCCCACCCCCATGCGGAGGATATCTACCACTTCGTTGCCACAAAGAAGGCGCGGTCTGTGGTCTCGCGAGGCGGCTGCAACGTGTAGGCGTGGAACGCGCGAGCGTAGTCGAAACCTGCCTGGCGCAGCATTCTGGTTAGTTCGTCCAGACCGTACGCTCGTTGGCGATGCATCTCCACAAAGTGCTGTATCACCTCGCCCTTCTCGTTCCGCAACCAGAACTCCATCTCCACCGTACAGATTTTAGTATCCTCGTCGTATCGACTCTTCCAGCGGTAGAGCAACTGCCGGCGCGAGCCAAGGTTGTCCTGGTCAAATAGTCCTTCGCGCAGAGCATACTCGGTATTCACGTCAAAAACAAACGCTCCACCCGGTTGCAGATGGGCATAAACCCTTTGAAACGCTTCCTGAAGCCTCTCCGGCAAGAGGATATAGTTCAGGCTATCAAACAGACTGAGCACGAGGTCAAACTGCTTCGGTAACTGCAGTTGTGCCGCATCCTGCACCTCATAAGGGATGTTCAGTCCTGCTGCCTGTGCTTTGGCGCGGGCTTCTGCCACCATCGGCGCAGAGATATCCACCCCCCACACCTCATAACCCATCTTCGCCAAACGCATTGCCACATTGCCTGTGCCGCACGCGAGGTCCAGAACGCTACGTACCTTCAGGCGGTAGCGATCAATCAGCTCATGCACATAGCGCACCCAGAAGTCGTACGGCACGTTATGCATGAGCTCGTCGTAGTAGGGCGCAATCAGGGTAAAAGCCGCATCGGTCATGCCGTAAGTCAGCGAACTCCTTCCTGCTGTCTTGCAACACCGTTGCCGCCTTGCCCTGCGGGCGCAGGCGCCAGTGATGCTTTTACACCGCTGTCGTCTATTGTTATCGCTGCTCTATAACCTTACAGGAAATGAGGTTTGACTCCTGCCTCTCTGAAGCAGGATTGCCCTCTTGAAAACACCCTTCGCCTCATTACCGAGTAAATCGTTTCTTAACTTTTCGATACGCCCTGAGCAACAGAACTATATTGACCTCTTACGCGACGGTCAGTATAATCGGAATAGACATGTGTATTCAAGGAGGTGTTCTACCGTGAAGCGTAGCGCTTTTACTCTCATCGAGTTGCTGGTAGTTATCGCTATTATCGCGATACTGGCAGCGATTCTCTTCCCGGTCTTCGCGCAGGCACGGGAACAGGCTCGCAAGACCAACTGTCTGTCCAATGCGAAGCAGATTGGTCTCGCCTCTATGATGTACGCGCAGGACTACGACGAGACTCTGCCGGAGACAGGATGGGTTGGTCCGTGCAGCGCCCCTGCTTCTGAAGGCTGTCGCGTGGTAACTGATGGTACCGACCCCTACTGGAGTGGGGTGTTTGCCTTCCCCCTGGCGGTGGTACCCTACAAGAAAAACTACCAGATTCTGGTTTGCCCCAGCGACCCCGATAAGGGTGGCTTCAACAAGTTCGGCTCGAACTGCTTCGAGCTGCAACTGCTGGCAGCGGGCATTCCGGGCGCGTACCCAGGCATCCGCAGCGTGGTGAACGGAATGCGCAGCGTATTGCCTCTGTCGTATGCTGGCAACTATCTGCTGGCGGGTGGTTATTACGTCCCATGGGCAAATTACGACTGCCGCAAGATGCTACCGATGGCGTCCATCCAGTTCCCAGCGCAAACCTTCTACGTGACTGATGTGGGTAGCCGCATCGACGCGAACGGCAACGCCTTCGCAGGATGGTACATCGCTCCAGGGTACGACAACGGTCCAAACCGCCGCTGGCCTAAAGGACAGCGCCACCAGAACGGGCGCAACTGGATTTTCGCGGACGGACACGCCAAATACTATCGCGATCCCGCTCTGACTAACCCCGACGGCACGTACAAGTCGCAGGCACGGCTCATCCTCGACTATGAGGCGATGGGAATCTATACCTGCCCCCAAGGACCAAGCCAGAACGGTAGTTGTAGCTAACCATCTTCTATCTGCGCAGGGCTTCTCGCCCTGCGCAGCCCACCTAACGTACAGTAACGTACGGACGTATCTGCTCCATCTTCTTGGGACCAATGCCGCTTACTTCCAGCAGCTCGTCCACCGATTGGAAGCCGCCGTTCTGCCTGCGGTACTCGATAATGGCTTGGGCGATAGCCGGACCTACCCCAGGCAGGCTCTCCAGCTGTTCGGCGTTTGCCGTATTGATATTGATTTTGCCCGAGGGCAGATTCTTGCGCCCAGAAGATGTGCCCTCCATCGCCCTGCCAGAAGTCACACCCCCTACACGTCCCTCTACCTGTACCGGCTCGCCTTTGCGGGGCACATAAACCTGCACGCCGTCCTCCAGCAGCTGTGCCAGATTTACCGAATCGGGGTCCGCCTGGGCGCTGAAACCGCCTGCCGCCTTCACTGCGTCGTCCACCCGGCTGCCACGCGGTATCCTCACCACACCGGGCTTTTTGACCGCCCCTGCTACGTGTACCACAATCTCGTTGTTTTCAGCAGCTACAACGTTCTGAGCGGGAACAGAGGTTGCCTCACTGCCCTCGCCGGACGATATCGGAGTGGGAAGCACTGGCGGATGCTGAATCTGAGTTTTGTCGTTCGAGATGGCAGGAGCAGGCGCATTACCGCCTGAGAACACTGCCTGCCATAACGCGACGCCGCAGGTAACGACTACCAGCGCTCCGGTTGCCCATAGTCCTTTGGGAATGCGTTCCATTGCCGGTCCGTCCTTCTGTGGTTTTCATCTTCGCTACGAACTGGAGGTTTCCTGTTGTTGCAGATTTGCATGTAGAGCCGCCACCGCCGCGTCTGCTCGGCAGGAGCTCTGACGTGTCCAGAACGGCTTCGGTACGCTTAGAGCCGACACTGTTCTATCGCCCACTCCAGGTGTTCGCGCACCACAGTGTCGGTTTCGCTCAGCAGCTCCTGTTGAAGTGCGGGTAGCGCGTCGGGTTCTTTGCTATTGCCGATAGCGACCGCCACATTGCGTCGGAAACCGCGCCACTTGGCGCGTTTGACAGGGCTATTGCGAAAAGCAGCGCGAAATGCCTCTTCGCCCATGCGTAGCAGGTCTACCAGTTTAGGAGCCAGCGTCACTTCGCGCGGGGCAAAGCGCGGCTCGCCTGTAGGGGCGGAACGCAGAGGAGAGTGAGAACGTGGCTGATTGAACGGACACACTTCCTGGCAGATGTCACATCCGAAGACACGATTGCCTATCTTCGAACGCAGTTCTTCGGGTATCGAACCTTTCAGCTCGATAGTCAGATAGCTAATACATCGTCGTGCGTCCAGCACATAGGGTGCGACGATGGCTTCGGTAGGACACGCCTCGATACAGCGGTTGCACCTGCCACAACCGCCAAAGGCAGGATGGTCATACTCCAGTTCGATATCCAGCAGGATTTCGCCGAGCAAGAAGTAGGAACCGCGAAGGGTGTTAATCAGCATGGTGTTTTTGCCGAACCAGCCCAGCCCCGCTCGCCACGCCAGGTCGCGTTCCAGTACGGGGCCCGCGTCCACGTAAATCTTCGCGCGACACTCTGGATAACGCTGGCGTATGAACTCCAGCAAACACTGTAGCTTCTGCCCCATCACTTCGTGGTAGTCGTCCCCCAGCGCGTAGCGGGCGAAGACCGCTCTGGCGTTGTCTTCGGTAACAGGTGAAACGGCAGGCGCATAGTTCAGCCCCACTACCACCGCGCTTCTGGCTCCGGGCAATACCCGTTGTGGGTCACATCGGGCGTCGGCGGTACGGGCGAGGTATGCCATCTCGCCGTGGAAGCCCTGCTCCAGCCATTTGCGGAAGAAGAGCGCGTGCGCAGGAGGCAATACCGGCGCGAAACCCACAAGTTCAAAACCCAGAGAGAGGGCAAAGGCGCGAATTTGCCGACTAATCGCAGGGACATTCATACTTTGAACTCAAACTGCACCGCTTGCGCATACAACTTACGAATCTACCCCGCAACCTGCAGGGCGCGTTACGCCTCCTCTACAGATATATGGGGTGGCGCATCCGGCTCACCAAGCTGATTATAACACTGCGACTGCGTCAGGTGCAATTGCAAACAGACAGCAAAACCTGCGCAAGCGGGATTCCTCAGTTTATCGTTCACCTTTCAATCTGGCGTATCAGGCTGCTTCCATCACATCGATTGTAGTATTACCAGACGAGATAAACGCCTTAGCGGTCACTTCGTCGAGCGTGGTAATACCCTGTATCGCCTTCTCGATGCCGTCCTGCGACATTGGTATCATGCCCTTACGCAGGGCGGCTTCCAGCATTTGGCTGCTGGGAGCGTGCTGGATAGTCAAGGCGCGGATTTCATCATCCACCACCAGGATTTCATGCACGCTGATACGTCCGAGATAGCCCCGCCCCCCACACGCCGAACAACCTGCGCCGCGATAAAGCTGCTGCACAGGGCGCCCAATCACCTGAACTTCCGCAAGGGTGGGCTCGTACCCCTGCTTGCAGTGGGGGCATATCACACGCACCAGCCGTTGCGCCACCACACCCACCAGCGACGAAGAGATGAGAAACGGTTCGACACCCATATCGATCAAACGGGGGATCGCGCTCACTGCATCGTTGGTGTGCAAGGTAGAAAGCACCAGATGCCCGGTCATTGCCGCACGGCAGGCAATTTCCGCCGTCTCCTGGTCCCGAATCTCGCCCACCAGCACCACATCCGGGTCCTGGCGCAAGATAGCGCGCAGCTGTGCTGCAAAAGTGAGCCCTGCTTTTTCGTTCACGTTGGACTGATTGATACCTTCCAGCTCATATTCAATGGGGTCTTCGCAGGTGATAATATTGCGAGTGACCGACTGGATGTCGCGCAAGGCTGCGTACAGTGTGGTCGTCTTACCTGAGCCTGTGGGACCGGTAACCAGAATAATGCCGTTGGGACGTTGTAACAACCAGCGGAAGGTGATGAGATTGTGTTGTGAGAAACCCAGTTCGTCCAGTCGGCGAATGCTGCGCTCGCGGTCCAGCACGCGCATCACCACGCGCTCGCCATACTGGATCGGCAAGGTAGAGACGCGCAAGTCTATCTGTCTACCTTCCACTTTGATGGAAATGCGCCCGTCCTGCGGCACACGCCTCTCGGCGATGTCCATATCTGCCATTACCTTGATGCGCGAGATACACGCCGCCATCAGGTTACGAGGGATATTACGCACATGTTGCAGTTCGCCGTCGATGCGGTAACGCACCTCCATGTGCATGCGGCGAGGTTCGAGGTGGATATCGCTGGCTCTTCCGTTAATCGCTTCCACCAGCAACAGGTTCACGATGCGCACCACCGGCGCATCTTCCACCGCCCGGCGCAGGTCGTCCAGGTTCTCATCTGTGCCATCCGGCAACGAACCGACTTCCGAAATCACTTCATCCAGCGACTCGGAACCCGTAGCGGCAGTACTATAGTGGAAATCGATAACTTTGGACAGGTCCTCGGGGTTGGTGTACACTACTTTAATATACATACCGGTTTGGCGCTGTAAGACATCAATAGCGTCCACGTCCAGCGGATTAGCCATGGCAACGACCAGCCTGTTGTCCTCGATACGCAGAGGTAGCACTTGCAAACTCCTGGCAATAGCACAGGGCACTTTGTTTATCGCTTCGTCCTGAACAGTATCGGGAGTAACTTTTTCGTAGTCCACATCGTACTGTTCCGCCCTCGCTTGAGCCAACTGGTCAGGGGTGATGTAGCCAAGCCGTAACAGCACCTCCCCAAGGAGCCCGCCACTGCGCTGCTGCTCTTGCAGCGCGGCATCCAGCTGGGCATCGTCAAGATACCCGAGGTCTATCAGTATCTGTCCTAATTTGCGCCGACCATACATGGTGTGACACCCTTAGACAATCGGGTTGAACAAGACGCCGGAATGCTTCGACTGCGCTCGGCGGTACACGAGGCGCTTGCCATACTGAATCGCTCGTCATTTTGAATCGCTCGTCATTCTGAAGTCTATGTTGTTTGTCAAGGGGGAAGCGAACCTAAGCCGCTACCCCGCCACCCACATACTCCCGCTCATACCGACGCCAGTCCCGCAAACATGCGCATACCCGACGCAACATCTTGTTCTTCACCGCGTTCAACACGACTAAACCCCGCTTGCCCTCACCCACCTTCCGGCGGTAATACTCCCGCAACTCCCCACGCACACGCACCGCCGCTAACGAACCCATGTGTAACACCCGACGCACCTCCTCCGGTCCATATCCCCGACTGTGACTGCCTCCGCGCACCCGACGACCACTAAGACGCGCATGAGGCGCATGACCGAAGTAACTGCTCAATGTGCGACCATCCACCGAGCGCACAAAACCGTCCGTCAGGTCTAACATCCACCACGACAGCACCTCCCCGCACCCCGGCACCGAACGCACGATCGCGCAACCCTCCCGCAATCTGTCCTCCTCCGCTATCAAACCCCGTATCTCCTCCTCGACTAACGCTATCTGAGAGCGCAGCGAAGACACGCTCGCCTCCAAACGCGCTAACACCCCCTCACTGCGCACAGGATGCAAACGCAAGGAGCACAACACCCCTTCTAACTGCTGCACCACCGACAGGTAATGCAATCGCTCTACTAATCGCTGGTGCACCTGCTCCACCCGCTCCGCACGCGGCTGCCAAACCCGCAGCGTGTCCGCAAAGCGATAACCATACTCCGCCAAACGCGCCGCGTCCAGCACATCCGTCTTGCTCCAGCGAAAACCCTGACGCACCTGCCACGCATTCACCAACGCCACCCGAAAACCCGCCTGATGTAGCGGATAGCACACCTGCGCACTATACACCCCCGTGTTCTCCACCACCACCCAGTCGCTCTGCGGCTGCACGCCCCGACGCGCACACCACTGCGCAAACTCCTGCTGCCAGTGGGGGTGCAACTCAAAACGACGCGATGCCACTACTCCCTGTGCGTTATACACGCACGCATGGAAAGCGTCACTGCTGACATCCAATCCCACCACTCGCATGACAGCGTTCCTCCTTGTGTATGCTGAGCGCAATGTGTTAAGATTAAGGTGAGCACACCCAGTGGGGGCAGAGGCGCTGTCTCTGTTACGCGGCCTATCAGCCCGATAGTCTATAGAGCGCCACTCTGTCCCGAAGGGGGGCTGGGTCTGTTTCAGAATAAGGGTCTTACCCGTAGCGAGCGCAGAGCGCTCAGCCCCCCTGTGGGGGTGCGAGAAGAGTGTATCATGTTGCTCTCTTCACGTCCATACTAACAGAGCGAAGCGAAGAATCTCGTCGTAGCGCCCCCCAGAGATGCTTCGCTGACGCTCAGCATGACAATCGAACGCCTGTCATTCTGAGCGCAGCGAAGAATCTGAGATGCTTCACGTCGTTCAGCATGACAGAGTGGATGCTTCGCCCCTGACCAGCATGACGAACAAAAACAACGTCAGTACGACCCTTGAGTCCGCGCACGTGGATTGCCGTTGTGTTATAGCCCATGATTTCAATCGTGAGGCAGACACCACACCATCCCTTTGCAACAGCGCATTTTCAAATTGGTGTCCCTGCCGCCCAGCAACGGGCGGCAGGGGTAGTGAGTGCTAAGGCGTCGCCCATAGGGGCGCGAGATACGCCGCCCACATGTCATTGGCGTCCTTCATGACCTCTACATCGGTGCTGAAGGGGCCCATCACCTGTGTGCGCTTCATCGCTTTGACATGCCCGTCCACGAAGCCCACGGTACCAGTGCCGAGGTGGCGCGTTGCCAGCACCGCAGCGTGGAGAGGCCATGTCTGGTCGGGGCAGGGACCTGGCTCGCCCGGCACGATTGCCCGCCAGGAGGTTCCTCCGATACAGACAGCGACCAGCAGGCTGGGGATGTAGTGGGAATGCGCCCATGTCTGCGGATTGTCCGGGTCGGCGACAGGGATGCCGCCCGACGCCCACCAGTTAATCCACGAGCCGTCGAAGATGATGAGCGTGTTGGCGGGATTGCGCACGTTGGCGTCGGACTTGGGCGGCTGCGGGATGCCAAACAGCCGGAAGTAGCCGTCTACCACCAGCAGGTTCGTATTGGCGCCGTAGGAACCGCCATGCGCGTTTAACGTATCAGGCATCCCGAATCTGTTGGGAGCGGTGAAAACCGGGTCAGTACGCCGCGGGCGATTCGGGCAGTAGGGGAGCCCCAGGCTCTTGATATATGGCTGTACCAGCTGCTGCCACCACCAGTAATTCTGACTGTCTGTCTGGTCGGGATGGTAGTCCATGCAGGGCGGCCAGGCGTCGTAGTCCTGCTGGTACATCGCCAGCGCAAGCAGGGTCTGCTTCATGTTGGACACACACGAAGCCCTGCGAGCGTTCTCCCGCGCTTTGGCGAACACGGGAAAGAGAATCGCCGCCAGTATCGCGATAATCGCGATGACCACCAGCAGTTCGATGAGTGTAAAAGCCTTACGGGAGTACATCGCAAACACCTCCTTAAAGAGTACGCTGTTGTAGCAGAGTGCCAGAGATCTCCGCCGGATAGAACTGTGCGGGTACGTGTATTACTCTCTGTTCCATCACCTCCCCATCCATACGTCTGAGCAGCCGTTCCGCTGCCAGCTTGCCAATAGTGACGGCGTTTTGCACGATGCGATGCACGGAGCGCTCGATGCTGGGCAGCAGAGGCAGGCTGTCGTTGAAGCTGAGTATCTGCAGCTGCTCTGGCACGCGGATTTCCAGACGTGCACATGCTTCCAGCGTCGCCATGAGATGGTAGTCGTTCAAACAGAAAACCGCCGTAATGGGAGGCTGTTGATGTGTCAGCGCGTACAGTGCATCGGTAGCAAGCTGAATCAGATGCTCTCGCTCCATTCCCTGCGCTATCGGGAAATGCCGAACCCAGCGCTGCACATCGTCATCTCCCAGGTCAGCCAGCGCATCGGCGAACGCCTGATAGCGTTCCCGGACGGAACTGACCCATACATCGTGCTGGGTGAAATGGGCTATGTGGCGATGCCCTGTTTGTACCAGCGCCCGTAGTGCGTGCAGGCTGGAGGTGTAGTTATCCGTAGCCACCAGGTCTACCTGCACCCCCTCGGGCGCCTTGTCGATACAAACAACGGGCGTTTTGGTCTCCGTGATGCGCTGGAAAAGGGTGTTATTCTGGGGGGCGCACGTTGGGAACCAGATGATGCCGTCGGCTTCATGCAGCATCCGTTTCAAGTAAGCCGCCTCTCGAGTGGGGTCATCATGGGTATCGCAGGAGATGATGTGAACCTCATCAGGTATGGCGGCGCTGATGCCTCGACGATAGTTGATTTCCAGCAGGTCGTTCGTATGGGGAAACACTACGGCAACGAAGCCCGTACGCTTGCGTTCGGGCGCGACCACCTCGGTGCCGCTACGTCGCTTGCGGGCGATTACGCCTAAGCGTTGCAGTTCCTGCATGGCGCGATGGGCGGTCATGCGCGACACACGCCATTGCTGCGCCAGCACGCTGTCCGAGGGCAATCGGTCTCCCGGGCGTAACCGTCCTTCCCGAACGTCAGCCAGAACAGACTCCGCTATCTCCTTCCACTTGGGCATCGCGCAGGTCTCTTTAATAAACCTATACTTTATCTTAAATATACCATACTTTAAGAAAAATATCAATATTTTAACTTGACGCAGGAAAAGAAAGTGGGTAAAATAAGACGTACTAAACATCCTTTCATCGAGGAGGATTGCTATGTCTTCTCTGCTCCCGACGGATGCAGATGTGCAGTTCTACCGTGAGAACGGTTACTGGATTGCGCCTAAAATTCTGTCTGATGAGGAGATTGAACTGCTCCGAGAACATCACGCAAAGGTCATCGCGGGCGAGTACAACACGCAGCGTCCCCCGTGGAGTCGCAACGTCGAACCCGGTCAACCCCTGCAACACATTGTCAAAATCGACAACAGCTACTGGGCGGACTCGGTGATTGCGCGTTACATCCTGCATCCGCTAATTGGGCAAATGGCGGCGCGGCTGACGGGAGCGAAAGGCATCCGCCTGTGGCACGACCAGCTGCTCTACAAACCGCCAGACACTGGCGCACTCGGTAACGTGGGCTGGCACCAGGATTACCATTACTGGCAGTGTACAGACCCCCCAGAACTGCTCACCGCATGGCTGGCTCTGGATGACGTGACGGAAGAGAACGGTTGTATGCAGGTAGTGCCTGGCAGTCACAAGTGGGGCTTGCTGCCCGAAGGCAACTTCTTCGAGCAGGATTTGGAGATGCTCCAGCAGCGCATTGAAGAGGTGTCGGGACATGCCTGGCACACGGTGAAATGCGAGATGCCCGCGGGCGCGCTCAGCTTTCACCACTGTTTGACCATTCACGGTAGCGGACCCAACCTCAGCCGGCGTCCACGCCGCTCGTGGGCAATCCACCTCATGCCCGACGGCATACGCTACCGTGCAGGCACGTGGAGCGACAAGCACATGAACGTCTTCCTGCTGGGCGGCAGGGACGGCGAGCCATTTGCGGGACCGTACTTCCCGCTGCTATATCGTGAAGGCGAGCAGGCGAACGCCTGGCAGACGGCGGGGTAACACGCTCGTTCCCACTTGTCGTCCCCTCTCCCGAAACCCTTGGGGAGGGGACTGTCTTTCTTGCTCTCGTACACGCGGTTTACCAGAACCCCGAATTGTTGCTATCCGTACTGATACTGGAAACACTCCACCCACGCTAGTGTACTGACCAGCTGTTGCCCACGTGTATGGAACAACTCCTCCGAGAACTTCGCACAGGGAGCAAGCTATGAGAACCTGTCGCTATGTGTGGCTATTCCTCGCCGTCTGTTGCGCGCTCAGTATAAACGCTTTTGCCCAGATGACACCTGCGGGCACGCAGATACAACTGCAGGCAACCGCCACGTACACCGATAGCAACGGCAACACCTATACCTCTGTCTCCAACACGGTCACGCTTACCGTGGCGCAGGTGGCGGATGTGCAGGTAACCCTTGCTGTACAGAATGCCACGCTGAATCCGGGAAGCTCTTACCATTTTCCCGCTACCGTAAAAAACACCGGCAACGGTGACGACTATTATCAACTTAGTACTGGTACGTTGCCTGCTGGCTGGTCGGTTGCTTTTGTTGAGGATACCAACGGCAACGGGCAACGCGACAGCAACGAGAACACCGTTATCAGCCGAACGCCCACGCTGCGTATGGGCGAGGAGTACAAACTCTTTGTATCGGTCACCGCAGCGCCAGAGCCAGTGACCGGCAGCTCGGTCTACGAGCTACCCTTCCGCGTTACTTCCAACTTCGACAACCAGAAGTTTGCTTTGCGCAGTGTCTCGGCGGATGTAGTAAACCCCTTCTCGCCGCTGTGGACAGTCAGTGTGCCCGGTGGGGTGCAGGGTGATGTCACGGTCGCCGGGGGCAAGGCGGTTGTTGGCTCCGGCTCGGGGCAACTGTACGCTTACTGGGTAAAGGGGCAAAGTGCGGGCACAACCGCCTGGGATACCCCAGTCACTCTGGGAGCAGCCATGCCCGGGCGCGTTTCGGCGCGGGGTAGTACGCTGTTTGTACCCACTGCTGATGGGCGCGTGCAACTGGTAGACCTCCACTCAGGTGGTGTACTGGGCACACGCACCGTCGCCAGCGGCGTGAGCATCGTAGCGTCGCCGGTGATGCAAAACGGCATCCTGTTCGTGCCGGCGCAAGATGGAAGAATCCGCGCCTTTGACGCCAACGGGATGCTACTGGCTGTGTCCAACCAGTGGGGCAATGAGTTCTCCTCGACCCCTTCCGCGCCCGGCACCACGCACCTGTGGGCGGGCACAGGTGACGGTTTTGTGGTGTGTTTCCGCTCCAGCGACCTGCAGGGTGTATGGGCGGAGATGGTGTCGCCCGGACAACCCGTTACCAGCTCGCCGTGGATTGACCTTTCCACCAACACGCTGTTCATTGGCGGACAGAACGGACTGTTCTTCGCGATGAATGCGACCCCAGATCCAACGGTTCCGCACGTACACTGGATGTACGACGCGGGCGCGGCAATAGTGGGCAGCCCCTTCTTCGACTGGGTAGCGAAGGTGGTGTATTTCGGCACGGTAGACGGCAAGGTTCACGCTGTCAAAGCCGCCGACGGCACCCCGAGAAGCGGTTACCCCATCCAGCCGCGCGATGCAGGCAGGTTCCTGGGGATGCCTATTGTGGTGCGCAAGAGCGGCAGCAGCACGCCTTACATCTACATCGGCAGTGACAACGGCAGGTTCTACGCTATCAACGCCGACAACCCGCAGGAGTTTTACCTCTACGATGGCAGCAACGCAGGCGAGTCGTTTGTGCGCTCGCCCAGCATTTCGGGTCTGTCGGCGGATGACGTAGTTGTAGCAGCATCGGCAAACGGCAAGGTACTGGCGTTTCCTTTGAAGTAGTGGGCGAGTAAGCAAAACTGGCTCCCCGGGCAGAGCTCGAACCTGCGGCTTTTAACAACCGCTTGCTCTGCCGACTGAGCTACCGGGGAGCCTTGCGGATAAGAGCCCACAACCCCTTTGCTTTGACAAGGGGTGTGGAATGTGTTCAAATGCATTAAAAGGAGGGGATGAACATGCTCGCTAAACAGTCCGATCCTGTTGCTACCGCAGCCTCCGCCTACCAGCCGAATACGCCGCCCACAGAGGTAAGCTGCCCCGAATGCGGAGCAAGATGTACGAAGAACGGATACGCCCCAAATGGCAAGCAGAGATACCGGTGCCGCGAGAACAAACGTGCGGGCGGGGTTTTGTGTTAGGGAGGCAGTGGCGGCGGACGTCACGTTCCAAAAGGAACGAAGCCATCGAGATGATGTGGAGGTCAAATCAATCAGTCGCCGAGTTCGCCGCTCACTTTGGGGTCCATTGCTCCACAGTATATCGCTGGATTCATCAGTGGAGGCAGCAGCAGAAAGCAAAAGGAAGCCAGCAAGTGAAATGCTGACGCCTGCGCAGGCGCAGGGATGTGCCACGGCACTTGCGCTGGGTGCCGGAACTACAAATCGCCACTGAACGAAGTACTGGCGATTGACGGCACGGTACAGATTTAGTATAATGATGATTAGTATAATGATGATTATACTAATCGGAGGCGATGTTGCGCAGACCTTTTCTCAATCGTCAGCGCGAACTGCGCTTGCTCGATGCGACCATCCGCTCGGCGCAGGCGGAGCTGGTAATTCTCTACGGAAGGCGAGGGGTAGGCAAAAGCGCGCTGGTGCAGCATGTGCTGGCCCAGGGAGGTCACCGCGTCATCTACTACCGTGCCACACGGCGTACCCTACCCCTGCAGCTTGCCGCTCTGCGAGAATCTGTGGTTCAGACCTATCCTGAAAGGTATATCCCTCCAACCTTTCCAGCGTTCGAGAGCTTCCTGCAGTATCTCGTGCATTTAGCGCAAGAGCTCACCCACCCCGTGATTCTGGTGATCGACGAGCTGCCTTATCTGGTGGAAGCAGACCCATCTTTGTTAAGTGTGTTGCAGCACTGGTGGGATGAACATAAAGCGAACGCTCGGCTGAAGCTATTTCTGCTCGGCTCTACGCTTGCCTTTATGGAGCGTCAGGTGCTGGATATGGGTGCACCACTCTATCATCGGCGCACACGCTCCATCAAGCTAGAGCCAATGGACTATGCGGAGGCGGCGCTGTTCTTTCCCAACTACCCCCCACAGCAGAAAATGGAAGCATACGCTATCCTCGGGGGAATGCCGTTGTACCTGGAGCAATTCGACCCCAACAGGAACATCGAACAAAATGTTGTGACAACTGTCTTGCAAAGCCATACCTTCCTCGCGGAAGAACCTGAGTGGCTGTTGCTGGAAGAATTCCGACGGGACCTGCTCTACAGTTCCATTCTGCGTGCTGTGGCAATCGGGCATCGCCGTCCTTCAGACATCGCTAATGCCGTCGGCAAACAGTCCGCTCAGGATATCACTGTCGCGCTTGACAAACTGCAACAGCTGGGATTGGTCGTGCGTGAGGTGCCTGTGACCGAACGTTTTCTGCCACGCTCCCGTCGCTCTTTATACTACCTTGCGGACGAATATCTACATTTCTGGTATCGGTTCGTGGACCCTCACTCCAGTCTGGTGGCGCGTGGCTTAGGCAGTCAGATATGGAGCCAGCGGATTGTCCCCCACCTTGCGCACTTTGTCTCTCGTCCCGCTTTCGAAAGAGCCTGTAGGCAGTTCATCTGGCTGGTAGTGGAAGCTGGCAAACTGCCCCTACCTGTTGTTGCTGTCGGCGCGTGGTGGGGGGGCGAAGGACGTGAAATAGACCTAATAGCCGTGGACACGGAGAATCAGACCGTGTTGGCTGGCTCCTGCAAGTGGACGGAAGAACCAATGGATGTGAGCGATTACGCCGCGTTACAACGTGACATCGTCTCCGCACAGCGGGAGCTGCACCCACGCGAAGATCTCACACTCGTGCTGTTCTCGCGTTCAGGTTTCACACCACGTCTGCATCATCTAGCGCAAGTAGAGGGCGAGCGGCTGCTGCTGGTTGACCTTGCGAGGATGTACGAGGGTGTACAACAAAACTGGCTCCCCGGGCAGGACTCGAACCTGCGACCTAGTGGTTAACAGCCACCCGCTCTGCCGACTGAGCTACCGGGGAACCTTGCGGATAAGAATCTACCAGAAAACCTTTGCTTTGTCAAGGGGTGTGTTAGGAGGACGAATTTGTCCTTCTACAAACACCTGTCCGACCAACATTGAAATGGTGGGCTATGATGGAGGCAGACCTGCCTGACGCAGGTTTCCCCCGATCCACTCAGGCGGATTTTGTTATCACTGCGGCTCCCGATTTCCGTCAGGGGCAAGCGGAAAGAAATCGGCGTATCTATCCTTTCCACGGGGGATGTGCTATAATCTCTGTGGTGATACACGATGGAAAAACGCTTCGTGGGGATGGACCCGTACATCGAGGAGCAGCTGTGGGAAGACTTCCACAATGACATGATCGTGTCGATACGAGCGCATCTCGCTCCACAACTGGCGCCCAGGTATTTTGCGCAAATCGAGGAAAGGGTCTACGTCGAGCAAGTAGACCAGCCTGCTGATGCACGCAAACTCTTTCGCCACGATGTGACAATACAGACCACAGGTTCCCACCAGCTTTCCGGGCGCGGAGGAGAGGCGGTAGCGGTATTGGAACCTCAGGTGCTCACCCTGCCCGAGACAGAAGAGAAGCGCGAGCCGTACATCGCCATCGTAACCTTACCTGCCCGTCAGGTAGTCACGATTATCGAGCTGCTTTCTCCCAGCAACAAGAACCCCGAATCACAGGGCAGGCAGGAGTATCTCCGTAAGCGCAGGCAAATCATCCACAGCCCGGTGAACCTCGTGGAGATAGACCTGCTGCGCAAAGGAGCGCGCATGCCCACGGTGGAGCAGCTGCCCCCAGGAGACTATTATGCGTTTGTGGCGCGGGGGGACCGCCGTCCATTCGTAGAGGTCTACTCCTGGCAGTGGAACCAGCCTCTGCCTACGATCCCCATCCCTCTACTGCCCGAGGACGCCGACGCTAAGCTGGACTTGCAGGAGGCGTTCGATACCACCTTCGCGCGGGCGCGATACGAAGTTCGATTGGACTACTCCCAACCGCTTTAGACCCACACATTGTGTTACTCTACAGACTTCTCGAGCACCCTCAGGGCGTGTGCAGCTACACCAGCAACGGGATGCGTTACGACGCTTGCGGATGCACCATGACCTTCATCCCCTCACGTCCCTGCATCACCTCGAATGCACGATGGATCTGCGAAAGCGAGAAGCGATGGGTAATCAAGGGAGCTACACGCACCTTGTCCTGCGCCAGCAATTGCACCGCCAGCTCGTGTTGCCGCGGCACCGAGCCGTGCGAACCCGTGACGAAACACTCTTTGTAGTGGATGGTATTCGAGTAGACGTTCATCGGGCGCGTGCCCTTTGGGAGACCGCCGAACAGGTTGACATAACCCCGATGCGCTACCATTTCAATCGCCTGCTCGTGCGCCTCTACCGACGCGCTGGCGGTAATCACGATATCGGGACCCTCACCGCCTGTCTCCTCCCGACAGCGCGCCACCACGTCCTCCTCTTCCGCGCTGATGTATACGTCTGCCCCGTAGAAGCGAGCCAGCTCCAGCCGCGCTTTGCTGCGCTGCACAGCAATAACCTTCGTCGCACCCATCGTGTGAGCGAGGTCAATCAACATACAGCCGATGGGTCCCAAACCGATGATGACCACGCTCTTGCCCAGGCACATGTTCACCAGCTCCATGCCGTTGATGGCGCAGGCGAGCGGCTCGGCAAGCGCGGCGGTTTCGAAGTCCATGTTGTCGGGTATGGGCGTGATGGGACCTTCATCCAGCATGAGCCGGGTGAGCTTCATATACTGCGCGAACGCGCCCGGTATCTGGTAGCCCACCGCGTAGTTGATGGGGCAGTTGTTGCCCAGCCCGTTGCGACACCATCGGCATTGCCCGCAGGGCACGTCTGCGCCGATCGCTACGCGGTCGCCCTCCTTCACGCGCGTGACGTTCTTGCCCACCTTCACTACCGTGCCCGCCGCCTCGTGCCCGATAATCGCAGGGGGCTTCACGCGCGGATTGCCGTGATGCAGAATGCGCACGTCCGAACCGCAGATGCTTACCGCCTCCACGCGCAGCAGGGCGGAATCGTCATCTATCTCAGGCTCAGGAACCTCTTTGAGCACCAGCTTGCCCAGCTCTTCCAGAACCGCTGCCAGCATCAGTCCTCCTCCCGTCCGTCAGGATGTATCAGCACTTTGCAGAAGAAGCCTTTGCCCTCGCGCATCGCGTGCAAGGTCTCCACCGCGCGGCGAAGCGGCACGCGGTGTGTAATGAGCGGTTGCAGGCGCAACTTGCCAGACGCCATCGCCTGCAGAGCCGTGTGCCAGTCGTCATCAGGGCTGTATACCGAGTATTCGGAGTTCCATGTGCCGTGTAACGTTGCCTCGCGCCGCATCAGTTGTGAGATCAGGCTGGCAGGCAAGGTGACGTCTGCCGAAGGGTTGCCCAGGATGACCACGCGCCCACCCCGCCGCGCGCAGGCGCACGCCTGCAACAACGTGGGAGGCACGCCTGCCGCCTCGATGCACAGGTGCGCTCCTTGCTGGTTCGTCATTTGGGCAACCACTTGCTGAGGGTCCTCCTGGACAGAGAGATGAACCCGCTCAAAGCCCAAACTCTTCGCCAGCGCGAGTTTCTCCTGCACGATGTCAAAAAGCAGCACGTCCGATGCGCCCATCGCCCGCGCCCACATCGCTGTCATCAGCCCAATCGGTCCTGCTCCGAATACTGCTACTATTTCCCCTGGTGCGCACCCTCCCGCGCGGCGCAGGGCGTGCAACGCGACGGAGGCAGGCTCGGTCATCGCAGCATCCTGCAGGCTCACCCCCTCAGGCACGCGCAGCAGGTTGCGCGCTGGAGCCACCACGTAGTCTGCGAACGCGCCATCTCGCCGCGAGCCGAGGTAATCGTATTGCTCGCACTGCACATACCTGCCCTTCTCGCAGGCGGCACACCGCCCGCACCAGACCAGAGGAAACACCGCCACACGGTCGCCAGGGGCGAAAGCCGATACCCCTTCGCCGCAGCGTTCTACCACCCCTGCGAACTCGTGTCCTGGTATCAGCGGGTAGCGGTAAGTACCCTTAGAGAAGATTCGGGGGATGTCGGATCCGCACACGCCGCAATACGCCACGCGCACTAACACCTCGCCCGCCCCCGGTTCGGGTAGGGGAACCTCTTCGTAGCGCAAATTGCCAACCGCGTGCAGCACCAGCGCCTTCATCTACATGAAACCTCCTGATCGCTGCTGTAACCCTTCCTGCACTGCTTGCACTACCCGCTGATGGTTGCGCCAGAGCGTCTCGTCGGGATGGTAGAGGCTGCTACTTCCCAACACCAGCCGGTCCGCCCCCGCCGCCACCATCTTGGGGATGTTCTCGAAGCTTACGTTGCCATCTACTTGAATGGGCACATGAGCAAAGCCTCGCTCGTCCAGATAGCGTCGACAGTGGGCGATTTTACGCAGCGTCTGCGGTATCAACTTCTGTCCTGCAAATCCGGGATTTACGGTCATGATGAGCACAAAGTGCAGCTTCTCCAGCACGTATTCCAGCACATCCAGCGGCGTCGCAGGGTTAATGGCCACGCCCGCCAGCGCGCCCCCTTCGCGAATCAGGCTCAGCGTGCGGTCCAGGTGTCGGGCGGATTCGACGTGTACGGAAATAGCCTGAACGCCTATCGACAGCAGTTTGTGGATAAACAGGTCGTTGTCCTGGACCATCAGGTGCACGTCGAAGGGTAGGGGGGTACGTTCACGCAGCTGCTCTATCACCACCAACCCCATTGGCATGTTGGGCGTGAAATGGGCGTCCATCAGGTCGAAGTGCAGGTAGTCAATGTCCAGAGCCTCCAGCTGGCGCACATGCGCTTCCAGGTTCAGCAGGTCAGCGCACATCAGCGAGGCGCAGAGGTGCACAGGCTCGATGGATGAGATACTCAGGGACATCGGAACGAGCTTACTCTGCGGCGGCACACACCACGTCTCGCGCAGATAGCGCAATGACTCGCGGAGCTGCTCTTCAAGGTGAATGTCGCTGTAGTCGCGTCCGAGTTTCGGTCCCGAGATTTCCAGATAGCCTGTCACGCTGTTTCCAGGTAGCAGGTGCGCATTCGCATGGAGCAGCTCTCGGAATTGTTCTACGCGCACAATACCCTTCTCCCGCTCCTTGTCCCCGAAGCCAAAGGTGGAGTGAAAGAGGGCATCAGTGTTCTTCAGATGCACTTCATACAGGTAGGGTAGGGCGGCTTCGAAGGTCTGCACGTTATCCCATACCACGTTACCGCGCTCGTCGGCGTAGCCGTGCGATACGTCCACGCAGAACCCCATGCGGGCGGTGCTATCGGGGTGCTGGCGGTGGTAAGAAGTCAGCTCTTCGCCTATCTGCCGAATCTCGTTGGGCAGAGTGGGAGGCTCCGCCAGGCAGGACATCGGTTCGATAGTCAGCCACTCCACGCCCTGCTCGTGTGCGAAGTGCATCAGCTCCTTGAAGTGTCGCAGGTAGCGAGCAACGCCCTCTGGCTTTGTGTGCATCTCGTCGCGCAACACTGCGCCGGGGTTGTGTCCCACTGAACGCGCCCCCAGTATGCCTCCAATCTGGATATAGCGTTCGAACATGCGCCTGGCTGTCGCCTCCCAACCGGGTTCCTTGCGGAAGAAGCCGCCCAGCTCGCGGTGCGCGGTGAACAGGCTCTCGATACGCACCCCCGCCCGCTCTGCTTGCTCACGGAGCCATAAGAAAAACTCATCGGGCAGAAGGTAGAACTCGAAGGTGCTACCCAGCTGGATGTGCTCTACGCCCTCCTCCGCCGCCAGGCGAAACAGCCAGGGGTACGAGTAGCGGTACTCTATCGGGTCGGTCTTCACCCCGAGCAGGAGTTGTAACCTTCCGTTCATGACTGTCGCCTCTTGTGTTCTACTGCGCGAGCAATCCGCTCCAGGAGGGGCATGGCTTCAGCACGCTTCAGACGAGCCAGCGCCACACACAGCGCATCGAACAGCGCCAACTGCACCAGCCGCACGGTGATGTTCTCATCCAGCCACTTGGTGCGCCCAGCAGAGGTAATAAGGCAAATATCGCATAGTTTCGCCAGAGAGGAGCGGCGGAAGCTGGTCACACAAATCGTTTGTGCGCCTGACTCCTTCGCCAACTCCACCGAGTCTATCGTCTCACGGCTCTCGCCGGAGTAAGAGACAGCCAGGCCGACATCGCCAGGCTGAAGAAGCGCCGCGTTGATCGCTTGCATGTGGTCGTCTACGGAGAAAAGCGTGTTCACCCCACACCGCTGCAGGCGGTATTGCAAGTCCATACACACGGGCAGCGAGCTGCCTACACCGAATATTGCGACACGCCGCGCGTTCGCCAGCGCGTCTACCGCCAGTTCGAACTGTGTCACGTCCAGCAGCTCCATCGTGCTGGCGAGCGCCTGCACGTCCATGTTGACCACCTTCTGCACCAATCTGGGCAGGTCGTCTTCGGTGGACACATCGCCGTGCAACTCCGGAGGCGCCTCCCGGTGGGGAGCCAGTTCCGCTACCAGCGCCAACTTGAAGTCCGCATAGCCTTTGAAACCGATGGAGCGGCAGAAGCGTACGACAGTGGTCTCGCTGACGCCGCTGCGGTCACTGAGATGTATTACGCTACAGCCACGTGCCTCTTCAGGATGGTTTAGTACGAAGTCCGCCACCCTGCGCTCCGCCTCGTTGAGCGAAGTGTACAGGGCGGATACCTTTTCCAGCACCGATGCCATGCCTATCGCCTCCGCTGCTATTGTAGCGGAGCAGAAAAAAATTGTCAACCGGTTCTGATGTAAAGGAAAAATTGTGCGACCTCCTGGCGTCAGCGAAACGTCTCAGTGTGGTGTTGCAAAGAGATTCTTCGCTGACGCTCAGAATGACCAGCGGGTTGGATGGCGGGGCTCTCGCCGAGCCGTCGGGTTACGTGGTCGCGACGGAGCGCGACCCTCCAGTGTTGTCCCTCTGTCATGCTGAGCGCAAGCGAAGCATCTGAGACCCTTCGCTAACGCTCAGGGTGACAACGGGGGCTGGAGGGCGAGGCTCCTGCCGAGCCGTTTATGTGGTCGCGACGGAGCGCGACCCTCCAGTATTGTCATGCTGAGCCGAAGGCGAAGCATCTCAGCGTGGCGATACTATGAGATTTTTCGCTCCGAGCGGAATCACCGCAAGTCTGAGATATCCCTCCGCTTATCCAGAAGTCATACCTTATAGAGCGCTATATGATGAGAGGCGAACCCGAGCATGAGGGTGTGTGATACAGTAAGAAAGTGGCGCGTGTTGCAGGTAGTGTCCAGCTCAGCGACCTCTGGCGCCGAGAGACATCTGGTGCTGCTTTCCAGAACTCTTCAACAGCGGGGGCATCATGTTGTCACCGTCTGCCCACCAGATAACTGGCTCCCTCAAGAGTTGCAACGAGCGGGGGTGCGTACGTTACCTCTACCGATGCATGGCTTCGGCTCGTTGATGACGCTACGGAGGCTCGCGCAGGTAGTACGTGAACAACAAATAGACATCATCCACACTCACCTTACCCGCGCCGCGTACTACGGTTTGCTGCTGGGCTTGCTGATGCGCAAGCCGGTAGTGTCTACAGTTCATGTGTTCACCTCTGACCCTGCGTACAGATGGCTGTCACGTCGGGGCAACCCGCTTATTGCCGTTTCGGAGGCGGTCAGGAACTGGCTCGTTGGACACGGCGCACGCGCCAGCGAAGTGCACACCGTCTACAACGCCACCGATTTCGTGTCTCTCAACGGCGCAAAAGTGAACGCGCCTGCGGATGTGCGGAGCGAGTTCAGGATGCCTTGCAGTGGTAAGCTGGTGGGCGTTTTCGCTAAAGTGACCGCTATCAAGGGGCAGGACCTGCTGCTGGAAGCCCTGCCACAGGTGTTGCGTCTACACCCCGATGTGTATGTGCTATTCGTCGGCAACGCGGAAGGCGACTTTGCCCGACGCATCCAGCAACATGCAAAGGATTTGGGCGTTCATCAGCGCGTCGTTTTTACCGGCTTGCGCGCCGATGTGGCGCGTTTGATGCAAGCGGTGGACATAGTAGTACTGCCTTCGCGCATGGA
>JANWYZ010000007.1:28040-30606 GCA_025054895.1 bacterium
GGTGCTGGAGGCAATGGCGTTGGGCAAGCCTGTGGTGGCAACACGAGTGGGTGGACTGCCTGAACTGGTGCGCCACGGGGAGACAGGGATACTGGCAGACCTCAGCGCAGCTTCGCTGGCGCACGCACTGGATGAACTATTAGCCAGTGCGGACCTGCGCGGTCGGTTAGGACATGCAGCACGTACACTGGCTCGCCAGCAGTATGCACCCGAGCGCATGGCGCGCCACGTCGAGGCGGTATACGCGCGAGTACTGGCTGGCTGAAGATGGTACCCATCCTCATGTACCATAATGTGGGCGAAGGAGAGCGTCACCTCACCGTCTCCCCGCAGGCTCTGGCAAGGCAGTGTCGCCTGTTACGTGCGATGGGTTTTCACGCTATCACGCTCCGCGAGCTGGGGGAGCAGCTGCAAATGGAGCGTATTGCTCGGCGCGTTGTGGTACTTACCTTCGACGATGCGTTGTTGGGTGTATACCAGTATGCCTTACCTACCTTGCGCAACTACGGATGGTCTGCTACGGTGTTTGCTGTGAGCCAGCGTTTGGGGCAGGAGACGGACTGGGCGCCTCGATATCGCCATCGTGTGATGAGCCGCCAGCAACTGGTCGATCTGCACGCGCAAGGCTGGGAAGTGGGGGCGCATACCCTGACTCATCCCTACCTCACCCGGCTACCACCAGAAGACGCCTGGCGAGAGGTCGCGCAAAGTCGGGAAGAACTACAGCAACTGGTTCGAGCAGAGGTGTACAGCTTCTGCTATCCGTACGGCGATTTCAACGGAGATACGGTGCAAATGGTTCGCGCGTCTGGTTATCGGGTTGCCTGCACGGTGCATAAGGGCTTGGCCTGTCCGCAGGATGATCCTTTTACACTGCCACGTGTGCCTGTTGCCTGCAGCGATGGCGCGACGGGGTTGCTGTACCGGCTGTGGCGGGCATGGCGACGCACCCGACGTTGTAGAACCCGCGGGGGTATTGACGAATTGTGAGGCATCCGGTAGAATGTAATCAAGATGAGCTGTTGTTGTTTGTGCAGGAAGGAACGCTTTTCACAGTGAAAAAGCTCTTGCTTAGCTGAAGGGCGACCGCCGCTGCTGCTTACCCATCCTGTAGAACGCCCAAAAACTCTTTCTCTTTACACCGGCGATCGGGGGTGTGCGTACTTGCTACCCTTGATGAAGCGCATAAACAACCATCTACAGGGAGGGCTGAACATGAAACGAGATGGTTTCACACTCATCGAGCTGCTCGTCGTCATCGCGATTATCGCGATTCTGGCAGCGATTCTGTTCCCGGTGTTCGCGCAAGCCCGGGAAAAGGCGCGCCAAACTTCGTGCCTGTCCAACAGCAAACAGCTGGGCGTTGCCTGGGCGATGTACACCCAGGACTACGACGAAAGAACCACGCCGGCGAAGGTGTGCAACCACAACTACAGCGGGCCCAATCCCGCGCCCGGACGCTACCTGTGCTGGGGTAGCAGAGCGGATTTCGCCAACAACTGGGACTGTGGAGCGCCCTATGCTGGTTGGTACGACCTGCTCGCGCCCTACATGAAGAACTACGGCATCCTCAAATGCCCCTCTCGCCCGGATCGGGGGTATTATCCCTTTGAGGGCAGCACTCCCACAGCGGAGTCAGCACCTGGGGGCAACTGGGAGAACCTGCGCAACACCTACGCCGTGAACTTCTACGCTGTAGCCACTAACGTCATCTGGAACCTTGCATCTGCAACCAGCTGCTACGCCAACTGGGATGGGCGTGGTAGACCGCTTGCCCGATTTTCTGCCCCAGCCAGCGTGATTGCCGTTGTGGAGTCGTTTGGCAGCTGCCCCGACATCCGCAACGTGGTGACGAACGTCGACTGCAGTGTGCACAATCGCGGCTCCAACTACGTGTTCGTAGATGGGCATGCGAAGTGGCTGCGCATCAGCGCCACCCTGAACCCCGCGAACCTGTGGGTGGACGAGTCGGAGCCGGATGCGCGCGCTTGTGTATCTAATGCCTATATGAACCGTCTGGTAGCCAACGAGCGCACGCGCACGCAGTGTCTCGGGCAGTGAGGGCTCAGCGATGCAACGGCAGGTCAATCCGGCTGTCATCGTGCTGGTGATAGCAGCGGTGCTGGTGGTCATCGGTCTGGTCTGGGCGTACCTGCAACGTTCGTCGCGTGTGGAGAGTGAGACCATACGTCAGCAGGTGGAGCAGGAGTTGTATCGCGAGGGCGAGCTGGGACACCGACCAGGCGAGGTACCAGCACGCTCAACCGGGAGGTAAACGCAACGAGCAACGGTATCCTAACGAGCTGAGCTGCTTCTGCCGGTATGCCAGGACAGGGCATACCGGATTTTTATGGGCGAACAAAGCAAATTGCGAGCGTATAGCGAACAGGAAAGCACGAACAGGGTGCAGAAGTGATAAAGATAAAGGCGGTCCTGATGGCGAATAGTGAGGAATCTTGTTCAGTGGGACTATGAGATGCTTCGCTGTCGCTCAGCATGACGGGAGAAACGGCGTATTATGTCATTCTGAGCGGAGCGAAGAATCTCGGTCGTGTGGAAAGAGTGT
>JANWYZ010000080.1 GCA_025054895.1 bacterium
TGAAGCTGACGTTGCATACCAACCCGCCGATGCCTGTTGCCTTCAGCCACGCCGTGCGCTGGCGCAGGGTAGATTCATCGGAGCCAAAACTGTCGAAGTTGTGGATGATCTGCAGAGTGCGATAGCGATTGGGCGGGTTGCGAAATTGCTCTTTGAGCGTGTTCAGTATGTTCTCCATCTTCGCCCTCTCCTGCCAGTGCTCTATTCACTTATAACTTTTGGATAAAAAGATACTCCTCACCCGCCGTTATTCTACGCGCGGCGGAGAATCTCGTTGTAACGGTACTCTGAGATGCTTCGCTTGCGCTCAGCATGACAATACTGGAGGGTCGCGCTCCGTCGCGACCAAACCAACGGCTCGGCGGGAGCCTCGCCCCCAATTGTCATTCTGAGCGTCAGCGAAGAATCTCGGAGATGCTTCGCCTTCGGCTCAGCATGACAGGAAAAACGAGATGCTTCGCTAACGCTCAGCTGTCCGTTATGTCTGCGATGTCTCATCTGGTTCGTATGCGTACATACGCGATGGGCTGTGACTTCGAGGTATTCGCCTTTGGCGAGCACAGAGAGCTGTTACGTTCTGCAGCAGAGGCGGCTACCGGGGAGATTGAACGCATCGAGCAACTACTGAGCCATTACCTTCCCCAGAGTGAAATCAGCTACATCAACGCCCACGCTGCTCGCGAGCCAGTACGGGTGCATCCCGAAGTGCTCGAACTGATAAGGCGCGCGGTTCATTTGTCTGAAGAGACAAAAGGGGCGTTTGATATTACCGTCATGCCGCTCATCCGCTGCTGGGGCTTCTTCGCAGGCGTCGGGCAGATACCGGACATCCGGACGCTGGCAGAGGCAATGGAGCGTGTCGGTTCTGCGCATCTCCAGCTGGACATGGAGAACCTGACCGTTGTTTTTGACCGCGAGGGGGTAGAGCTCCATCTGGGCGCTATTGGAAAGGGCTATGCGGTGGACAAGGCGATAGAGGTGTTGCAAAGTTCCGGTGTAGCGGCGGCGATGGTACACGGCGGCCACAGCAGCGTGCGAGCGTACGGCGCCCCGCCTGGTACCGGCGGCTGGCAGATAAACTTCCCCCACCCCCTGTACCCGCAGCGCAGTTTAGCCCATCTGCTCCTGCACGATCGGGCAATATCCACCTCGTCAGCAGTCGAGCAGTACTTCGAGCGCGGTGGTCGTCGATACGGACATATTCTCGACCCACGAACGGGCTTGCCTGTGGAAAACAACCTGCTTTGGGTGAGTGTGCTGGCAGATGAAACAACGAGCACCGATGCTCTCTCCACTGCCTTTTTTGTAATGGGCGAGGAGGGAATTCGTCAATACGTCTCTACCCATTCTGGAGTGCAGGTTGTTATTCTGCGCCATGAGGACGAGCATGTGGAGTGGATAGGTTGATATGCTGCCAGCAGGAGAACCTCTTCAGACTCGTGAAGTATAATGTACGTGGTAAAGATGGCTACTGACGATGCTGACTGCGGCTGTGAAGCAGTTGGGGGAGGTTGAGTTCATGTTCAAGGACAAACATATTCAGATATCGCGGCGGGAATTTCTGCGCGACTCGGCATGGGCTGCTGCCGCTGCGGCATTCGCTACCGCTTTTCAAGAGAGGCTCGATGCACAACAGCCGAAGACCTCATCCACATCTCAATCTGCCCGCAACCTGCCACCGGTGAACATCGGTTTCATTGGCACGGGCACACAGGGACAGACGCTGCTACAACGGTTGGTACGCATTCCCGGCGTGCGTGTGGTCGCGGTGTGCGATGTGTACCCGCCCCACTTGTCTCGCGGAGTGAACATGGCAGGGGCGCAGGCGATGAGTTACAGAGACTATCGGCGGCTTCTGGAGCGCAAAGACATCGACGCAGTGATCATCGCTACGCCGCTACACCTGCACGCGCAGATGACTATTGACGCGCTGCAAGCAGGTAAACACGTGTTCTGCGAAAAGACGATGGCGTACTCGGTGGAAGAGGCACGACGCATGGTGCAGGTCTCACGTCAAACGGGCAAACACCTGCAAATCGGACACCAGCGCCATTACAGCCCCATGTATGCGCACACTCGCGAGATGATGGTGGAGCAAGAGGTTATCGGTAAGCTGGTGCATGTGCGCGCATGGTGGCATCGCAACAACTCGTGGCGCCGCCCGGTGCGTGACAAGCAGTACGAGGAGCTGCTGAACTGGCGACTGTACAGCAAGTACTCGCAAGGGCTGATGGCTGAGCTCGCCAGTCATCAGATAGACGTGGTCAACTGGTTCACCGATGCAACGCCCATCTCGGTGATGGGCATGGGAGGCATCGACTACTGGAAGGATGGACGCGACGTGTGGGATAACGTCGAGGTCATCTACGAGTATCCGAACGGAGTGAAGGTCGTTTATACTTCCATCCTGGCGAACCAGTACGATGGCTACGCCGAGCAGTTCATGGGCGATAAAGGCACGCTTTTGCTGACGAACGAGAAGGACGGCTTTCTGTTCCTGGAACCAACGGCTGAGGAACTGGGCTGGGAGGAACACGCTAAGAAAGCGGCTGGCAAAGGAGGCACCACTGGTCTGGTACTGGACGTGACCGCCACGAAGAAGAAAGGCACCGGCGCGGTAATCGGCGGGCGCAAGATGGAAGCGGGCTATGAGACGAAGGATGCCTACGTGCTGGAGCTGGAAAGCTTCGTGAACGACGTGGTGCGCAACGGACAGAAGCCGGTGTGCGACGCCGAGGTCGGCTACAAAGCAGCCGTTGCTGTGCTGATGGCAAATAAGGCTATCGAGGAGGGCACCAAGATTACCTTTACACCCGAAATGTTTACGGTGTAGCCGCGTAAGGGGGCGCGTGACGCTTCACGCTGCCCCCGCTTCTAGCCTCAGAAATCGTAGGAGAAGTAGAGCGCTACGCCACGTGTGCGGGCGTATTCTTCTGCGTCCCATTCGGAAGTCATGCGTGTCACGAGGACCGGGAAGATGTTCGGATACACTTCCTGCAGACGCTTTACCTTGCGACGCAAGAATTCGTTGATATCGTTCTTGGAAAGTTGCACCTTGCCCTCGCCGACGATGGTCAGCGTTTCGCTATCACGCCGTGCCTGCCCGAAGATGTTGACCTCGAGGCGCCTGCCCTCCTTGTCCAACACGTACTGTCTCTTCAACCTGCCCTCCACCTGCAAGCCGTAGTCCTGCAGTAGCAGGCGCGGTAATGCCTTGTAAGCCTCATCCTCCAGGCTGTATCCGACCGTCATCGACAAACCACCGAACTGCTTGCGCAGGTCGGCTATCCCCCTGACCAGCTCGCGTATCTCCTTCTGCGTTTGTTCGGTCAGCTCACGGACGGTTTGTTGCAGTCGGGCAAGCCCTTCCGTGTTCTCCTCGACCTTCCGACGCAGTTCAGCCATCTCCTGCGTGTGACGGTCGGTTATTTCCAGTAGTCTGGCGATGGTTTGGCGCATTTCGGCAATGGCTTCGGTGTTCTCGCGCACCATCTGCCGCAATTCGGCGATGGCTTCGGTGTTGCGCTGTGTCGCCTCGCGCAGTTCGGCGATGGCTTCGGTGTTGCGCTGTGTCGCCTCGCGCAGTTCAGCAATCTCCTGCGAATGCTGCCGTGCGACTTCTACCAGCGTTTCCAGCGTCTGCTCAATACGGCTGAGGCGCTGTTCAGACGCCTCCCGCATCGACCGCTCGACCTCTGACAGCGCTTCGCCCAGTACACCTGCTACCTTCTCCGCAGCAGCAGGGTCCATGCTCTCTTTCAGCTTTTCGTAGATGGATAACGTATCAATCAACATGTCAATGACGACCCTCCTTGCCATATTATACCACGCCCCGCGCCCAGCAGGAGAAAGCCCTTGCAGAAACGTAACCTATTACCAGTCTGGCATCATTTCTGGCAATGTTTCTGAAGAGCCTCAGCATACTCGGCTTCAAGAGCTTCGCCGACAGAGTGCGCCTTGATTTCGGCGAAGGCATCACCGCTATTGTCGGTCCGAACGGCAGCGGCAAATCGAACATTGCCGAAGCCATCCAGTGGGTGCTTGGTGAGCAAAACGTACGCACCCTGCGGGCAGAGAACAGCACCGAGGTTATTTTTGCGGGCAGTGCACGGCGCAAACCGTTGGGTATGGCGGAAGTAAGCCTGACGGTAGACAACAGTTCAGGACTGCTGCCGGTAGACTTTGCAGAAATCACCGTTACCCGTCGCCTATATCGTTCTGGTGAAAGTGAGTATCTCATCAACAAGACCCCCTGTCGCCTGAAGGATATCGTGGAGCTGTTCATGGACACCGGTCTGGGGCGAGCGACGTACGCCGTTCTCACCCAGAACGAGGTAGATATCGCGCTTTCCGCCAAGCCAGAAGACCGCCGTGCGCTGTTCGAGGAAGCGGCTGGTATCCAGAAGTATCGCTATCGCAAGCGTGAGGCGTTGCGCAAGCTGGAAAACACCGAAGCTAATCTTACCCGCGTGTACGACATTTTGGCAGAGCTCGAAACGCAGCGCGAACCTCTACGCCAGCAGGCGGAGGTGGCTCTGCGCTATCACCAGCTGGTGAGCCGCCTGCGTGAGATCGAGGTTGCTGCGCTGTGGAAACAGGTGCTGGAGAGTGAAAACGCTCGCGAGCATACACAGCAGGAGCAGCAGAGGCTACACCGTCGTCTGCTAGAGGTGAATGCGCGGCTGGCGGAATACGAATCGTTGTCCCAAAAACTGGGCGCACAGATAGCTGATGCCGAAGCGGAACTGGATACACTCCGCGCCCTGCAGCAAGCATCCCTTACCGCCTACGAGCGCGCCGAAAGCCGTCGCGCGCTGATCGAGCAACGTGTGCAAAACAGCCGGGATAACCTGAAACGCTTTCAGGAAGAGCTAACGTAAAACGACCGCAGGCTGAAGGAAGCTCAACAGCAAGCCCAGCAATGGCAGCAGCGTCGGTTGGAACTGCAGCAGCGCATCGAGGAGCTGGAACAACAGCGAGAGGTGGCTCGCGAAAGGTTGAGGCTGGCGGAACATGCCTTGCAACAGGCGCAGCAGCATTACGTGGAACGCACGCAGGAAGTGGTGCGGGCGCGGGCGCATTTGGACGGGTTGCGTTCGCGTCGTGGTGAAGCCGAGCAATTCATACATGCTCTGCAGCAGCGCACGGAGGAAGTTGAAAAGAGCCTGCACGAGGCGGAAGAGCGCATTAAAGCCCTGCAGACGCAACGAGAGAAAGCAGCTGTGGCGGTAGAACTGGCGGCGCGCGAGGTGCAAACCGGTGAAGCTGAAATACAGCAAGCGCAGCAGGAGGTCCAGCGTCGGCAGCAAGAGGTGGAGACACGCGCACGAGAGAACGCTCGCCTCAGCGCGAGACTGCAGGCGTTGCTGGAAAGCGAAGCAGCACTGGAAGGACTGTTCGGCGGCGTGCGGGCGGTGTTGGACGCTGTTGCACAGGGGCATTTGCACGGCGCATATCTGCTGGTAGCGGACGCTCTGCAACCGTTGGAGCCTTACGTCACTGCTATCGAGGTCGCTCTGGGGGCAAGCGCACAGGATATTATCACTGCCACCGAAGAAGAAGCGCGCCTCGCCATTGAATGGCTCAAGCAGCACGCGCGTGGACGAGCCACTTTTCTGCCGCTAAATCTGCTGCGTGCTCCGGAACCGCCGCCGTCGTTGCAACAGTGTATCCGGGAAGGGCTGGCAATCGGTTTTGCCAGCGAGCTCGTGCAGTATGCGCCGGAGCTGCAGGGGGTGACTCAATACCTGCTGGGGCGTGTGCTGGTTGCGCCAGACTTTGAGAGCGCGGTGCGGATTGTGAGACGCTACAACGGCTGGAGCAAGGTGGTTACGCTAGAGGGAGAGTTATTCCTGCCCGGCGGGGCGATTACCGGAGGCAGGATGCCGGGCAGGGCAACAGGCATCGTCTCGCGGAAGGCGGAGAGAGCGCGCGTGGAACGCGAACTACGTGCTGGTGAAGAAGAAGAGCAACGCCTGCGTGCACAGCTGCGAGAATCCTCGCAAGCAGTTGAAGTCGCTCGGCGTCGCTGGCACGAGGCGCGCAAAGAGCAGGAGCGGGCGCAGCAACGGGCGGCGCAGGTTGATTCCGCTCTACAGGCGGCTGTTCAGGAACAGACCATGCTCCTCCAGCAGATGCAGCTCCTGCAGCAGGAGCACACCGAGCAAACCAGGCGCATTTACGAGCTGGACAACGAGATACTGGAGATAGAGCAGCGGTTACCTGCCGATACTGGGCAAGCCGTCTCGCCGGAGGAGGTCAGCCGCTACCGCCAACAGCGCGACGAGGCAGCGGCGCAGCTGCAGGAGATCGAGGTAATGTTAGGACGTTTGACAGAACAGCAACGCGCCCTCGAGCATGAGCGCGAGACGCTGGCGCAGCTGCAGCGCGACCTGCACCAGCAGGCGCAGAGCCGTCGGGCGCGTCTGGCGGATTTAGAAAGGCAAATCGCGCAGGACGAGCAGGCTCTGGAGCAGACTCTCCAGGAGCTTCAGCGCATCGCTGAGCAGCGCGAGCGCATCGAGAAGGATTTCGTCGCCCAGCGCGACGTGCGTCAACAGCTGATGCAGCAAAACCTGGAAAACGGCGAGCAGGTGAAAGAATTAACCCGACAGCAGACTGCGCTGGCACAGCAGGCGCACGAGCTGGAGCTCACGCTGGCGCGAATCGAGATGCAGCGTACACAAGCGGTCACCCGCCTGTGGGATGAGTATGAAGTGGACATTGCACGGCATACGCCCCCCGACCTGTCGCAATGCACCGCGGAGACCACCTCGGAAATTAACCGATTGCGTCGGGAGATCCGACAGATGGGCAATGTGAACACTGGCGCGGCGGAGGAGTATCAACGACTTACCGAACGCTATGAGTTTCTGCAAAAACAGCGCGCCGACCTTGAGGCAGCGCGAGAAGACCTTCTGCAAGCCATTCAGGAGATAGACGCCAGCACGCGCGACCTGTTTCTACACACTTTTCACGCAGTGCAAGAAGCCTTTCAGGAGGTGTTCGCACGTCTGTTCGGAGGCGGTAGAGCGGACCTGGAGCTGACCCAGCCTCACAATTTGCTGGAGACCGGCGTAGAGATACTGGTACAACCTCCGGGCAAGCGTCGTCAGAATCTGTCGTTGCTCTCTGGCGGCGAGCGCGCCCTGGTCGCTCTCGCGCTGATGTTCGCCTTCCTGCAGGTGAAGCCAAGCCCCTTCTGCGTGCTGGACGAGGTAGATGCTGCTCTGGATGGCAACAACGTGGAAAAGTTCGCCGGGATGCTGCGCGATTACGCCCGTTACTCACAGGTCGTTATCATTACCCACAACCCGGTAACGATGGAATGCGCCGACGTGTGGTATGGCGTTACCATGCAGGAGCAGGGCGTGTCGCGCGTCCTTTCCTACCGCGCCCCGAAAGAGGCGATTCAGGCAGGGTCAGTCTATCAGTAGTGGAATAAGTTGTCCTTTTACTCTCACGGGGGCGTCGAGTTGTACCTCTACTCTCCCCAAATAGCGCGCATGGCACCCCGCCTGCACGATTGGCACGCCTCCTGCCCAAAGCGGTTGTTCCAGTACAGAGTGGCTGTGTCCGCCCACAATCAAGTCGATGGCGCCAGTACTCTGAGCCAGTCGTACATCCTGCGTTAAGCCAATATGCGTTAGAGCGATAAGGAGGTCAGCCCGGGAGCGCAACTCTTCCGCCACTTCGCACCCTCGGTGGATGGGGTCGTCGAACACGTACGCGCTTACATGCTGGCTCAGCATCCGTTCGGTGATCAAAGGGACGGTTAAGCCAAAAATGCCCACTCGCCCAACAGAGGTATCCATAATCACGTGCGATTGAACCGGCAGGCGAGCATCGCCTCTGGAGCGAATGTTGGCGCACAGGATGGGGAAACGCGCCCTGTTCAGCGTGGAGATGAACCCCGTCTCCGTAAAGTGGAACTCGCGATTGCCGATGGTCATGGCGTTGTAGCCGAGGTCGGACATAATGTCCAGAATGGGTTCCCCGCCGGGAGTATAAGTGAGGTTGCCTGCGCCTACTGCATCGCCTGCATCCAGCAACAAGATGCCATCAGGGCAGGTCCCGAACTTGTCCTGAACACCGTCGCGCTCTTGTTGTACCAGATCCCGCAGGCGCGCTGCGCGTTCTGGTCGGCGAATCAGACGGTTGTGCAGGTCGTTAGTATGCAGGATTACCAGGCAGCTCACGATGTACTGCCACCCTCACGCCGCGATTGGAGATACTTCTCTATCACCTGTTGCCGCTCTCCGCGCGCCTGCAACAGCCACTCACACACCTCGCGCACCGCGCCGTTGCCACCGGATGCCTGTGTCGTGTAATGCGCCCGCTCTTTCAGTTCAGCGACAGCATTTGCCACCGCTACCCGCACGCCTACCGCTTCAAACGCGGGCAGGTCGTTCAGGTCGTCGCCCACGTATAACAGTTCATCCGCTTTCATGTGCCATTGTTGACGCAACTTCTCGATCTGTGCTTTCTTGTCGCGCACGCCCTGATAGCACTCGGCGACCTTCAGCTCCGCCGCGCGTCGCGTCAACGCTTCAGACACACGTCCAGAGAGTAGGGCAACTCGTATGCCTGCGTGACGCAGGAGCTCTATTCCTAACCCGTCCGCGACATGGAATCGCTTGATTTCGCGACCGGTGGGGTCGTAGTAGATACCGCCGTCGGTCAGCACGCCGTCTACGTCCAGAATCACTGCTTTGACCGCTTGCAGGCTCTGCAGGACATCTGATTGTCGTTCAGACCAGGCTGGTTGGGAATCTGCCTCGATGTGTTGTTGTATCATGGCTAAACAATCCCCGTTCGTAGCAGGTCTTTCAACATCAGCATTCCCACGGGTTTGCGCGCCGCGTCCAGCACAGGCATCTCGCCGATTTTGACAGGCAGGCTCTCAAACAGGTGCAACGCCTCTACTGCGAGCGGGTTGCCCTCGATAACGTACGGCGTGCGAGTCATCAGCTCTTCGGCATGGCGGTCCAGGCTGCCTGCGTCCCGTAACAGGTGTCGGCGGATGTCGCCGTCGGTAATGATACCAGCCAGAACGCCGTCGTCATCCACAATGCACGCCGCGCCCGCGTTGGCTTTGGTGATAGCAAATAGCACATCTCGCAAGGGGCGGCTCCGGTGTACTATTGCTACGCTATCGCCCGTGCGCATCACGTCATGAACGCGCAGCAACAGCCTTCTGCCCAATGCGCCTGCTGGGTGAAACACCGCGAAGTCCTCTGGGGTAAAGCGACGTTCCTGCATGACCGTAATCGCCAGGGCGTCGCCCATCGCCAGCATAGCAGTGGTGCTAGCCGTTGGCGCAAGGTTGTAAGGACAGGCTTCTCGCTCCACCGACACATCCAGTACCACATCCGCCGCTTGTGCCAGAGTGGATTCGACGCGCCCTACCATCGCAATCAGCTTCACACCAATACGCTTCAATGCGGGCAGTATCGCCAGCACTTCATCTGTTTCACCGCTGGTGGAGAGGGCAATCACCACATCGTCGGCAGTCACCATGCCCAGATCGCCGTGAACACCCTCGGCAGGGTGCAGGAAGAAGCTGGGTGTGCCCGTGCTTGCAAAAGTAGCCGCGACCTTGCGGGCAATCGCGCCCGACTTGCCCATGCCTGTGACAACCACTCTACCCTTACAGCACAGTATCATCTGTACCGCCTGCGCGAAACGCTCGTCCAGACGGTCTACCAGGCGCAGGATACTCTGCGCCTCAGTGTGCAAAACCTCTTTGGCTGTGTCAATCATCCCAGAGGGTATTATACCAAGTGTGTGGGCGCGCTGTGCAAGCAACGGGCTTGCTGCAAGAGACGGGGCAGAACGAATTTCCCCCCGGAGCAATCGCCAGCGCTCTGTTAAGTTGTGATTTCACGATTTCGTGCATCCATCCCCCGATTCAAATCGGGGGCTATGGTTTGGGGTGAAATCCGCCTTCGCGGATTGAAACCTGCGTCAGGCAGGTTTGTTTCCATCATAGCCCACCATTTCAATGGTAGGCTACCAGAGAAGCAATCTCAGATTCACAGCTTAACGAAGCACTAGCGAGATCGTCGCTCCAATGCAACCTCTCGCATGCCCTGCCACTCCAGGCGGTACAGATCGGTCTCCACCTTGCGCAGGCTCAACGGCTGTTGTTGACCGTCTGCTGTTCTGCCGGTGGCTCTCCACAGACCAGAGGGCAGGCGCACAAGGGGTGCCGCCTCGCTCTCGCCCTCCTTTTCAATACGGATTGTGTTTGGTGTGGCAGAAATGGAAAGTGTGAGGCGCTGCCAGCGGATGCGGTCGATACGAAGCGACTGCCAGCCGGTGGGGAGTTTGGGATCGATTCCGAAGCCATCGCCCATCGGCTGGAAACCCAGGAAGCCGTATAACATTACCTGAGGTACCAGAACGCTCTCAAAGAACTCCATATCCAGTCCCAATCCGCCCGCGGTTCCGCCGCCTTGCAACCTACCCGGGCGAGAACCATCGTAGTATTTGCGGTAACCGCCTGCCCGCTCTACCTCCTCGAACCAGTGCACAATCTCTTGCAGGCGGTTCCACGCATCATCCGCTCCGCGCACTCTCAACCGCGCCATCAGGTCATAGTAGGAAAAGCCCAGTACCGCTCCGCCGTCCTGCACCTGGTCGCCGAAGGGGATGCTTTCGGGCGCGCTCCAAGCCCAGAAGTAGTAATCGATGTTGCGCCTGGTGCTGGCGCGTGGGGCGAACCGCCAGAAATAGATGTCTTTTCCCTGCGAGGTATCTCCCTCCACCATGCGCTCTCCGCAAATCCAGCTCAGGATACGCTGTGCGCGTTCGGGTGTAGCAAAGTTGTAAGCGACCGCTTCCAGATTCAGGAAGGTGAAGCCGTAGTCGTGCATCACCCCGTCGGCGTCGATGGGGGCGAAGCGCTGGGTTCGTGGGCTCCAGAAGAGGCGGTTGCCTTCTGCCTTCACCTCTTCGGCGTGCTTCAACAACTGCTGAGGGTCAAAGGCATAAACACTGTGAGGCATGTTCCAGCCGGGGTTGCGTTTCACCTCCGTCTCAATCTGCGCCATCGTGCGCAGGGTGTCGTAGTAATGGATGGTGGCGTATACATCCTTTGCGCCAAACGGCAGCAGATCCCAGTAGTTGTTACCTACGCCACTACCAGTAACTATCTGCTTCTTGCCGTCGGGCGTGTAGCGCACGCCACTACGTCCTTCGTGTCCTACCCAAGGGGTATCTACCACCTTCTCTTGCAGGGTGCGATGCTCGATCATCAAATAGCGCAGAGCAAGGCGCATCCGGTTCAGATTCTGCCGCAGGAAGTTCAGGTCGCGTGTCCACCAGAAATACGTCGCGCATCCGCGAATGAAGTTCTGCGCGTTGATGTTATGACGGGTGTCGTACTGGGTGAAGAATGCCTGCACTATCACTTCGCCTGCAGGCTTGGCATTACCAAAACCGATACGCAGGCGTGTGATGTCGCCCTTCCAGAGAGGGTGACGGTATACCGGTATCGCCTCGTGGTGGATAAGGTCGCCTGTGTGGGGGCTGAAGTAAAAGCGGCGTTCTGGAGAGAAATCGGGTTGCCCACGAGTGGTCCATTCGACGTATGGCTGGGCGTCCTCTAAAGCTTGTCCTTTCCAGCGCAGCTGCAGAAACGGCGCTTCGTAGGGGTCTACGTCACAAGGTGGTGTAGTCACCGAGGCGTTTGCGCCAGTTAAAACGATTCTCCATCCTTCTTCCGTCATCCCCGCGCTTTGGGCGCCAACCAGCTGCCATCCGTCGGGGGTGCTGAGTGTGTCGGTACGCCAGCCGGGACCCACAGTATCTTTGAACGAGAAATGCCAGCCTGCCGTGCGCCTACCCTGATTCCAGAAGGGGAAGGGCCAGCCGAGGGGGTGAGCGATGGAGGCGTGCTGATGCGTGGCGACGTAGCCCTCGGCGTCGAGGATGCGGGCGCTGAGCGTCTGTTTCCACTGCTGGCGGAAGAGGTCAACGGTGCCTCCC
>JANWYZ010000081.1 GCA_025054895.1 bacterium
GGGATAACGTGTTCTCATTCGTGGCGGGAGACGCTACCCCTGCCGCTTCTATCGTGCTTCGGTCGCCATGAGGCGCTTTGTCCTCGATGGTAAGCAGAAATCTTCCAAGAGGAAAGGGTAAAGAGATGCAACACAACACCTTTTGCCTCGCTGCAATGCGGTGGGGTACGCGAAGCCCGTTGATGGCGCTTCTTTTTGCAGCGTCCCTTTTGGTCGGTACGCTGGGCGGCGTCTCCGCCCAGTCGTTGAACTGGCTGGGCACACTGGGCGGTACGCGGAGCGTTGCTTACGACGTTTCGGACAACGGTGTAGTCGTCGGCTGGTCATACAATTCAGGCGGATGGGTTCGCGCCTTCCGCTACAGCAGTGTAACCGGAATGGAAGACCTCGGTACGCTGGGCTGGGTGTCCAGCGTTGCGTATGGGGTATCAGGGGACGGCTCGGTCGTTGTTGGAGCTGCATCTTATGTTCCTGGGTACTCGTACGCTTTCCGCTGGACCCGGGATAACGGGATGCAAAGTCTGGGCACCCTTGGCGGTCCCTGGAGCAGAGCGAACGCTGTTTCAGCCGACGGTTCAGTGGTTGTGGGGGAGGCAGCCACCGCGACAGCGCATCACGCCTTCCGCTGGACAGAGCTGGAGGGGATGCGCAATTTGGGCGTGCATCCAGGTGGTTCTCCGGAAGCGACCGGCGTTTCTGCTGACGGCTCGGTTGTCGTTGGATACTCCATTACCGATGCGGGAGATTACGTCGCCTTTCTGTGGACGGCGCCGTCGCGTGTGGAGGATATCGGCACGCTCGGCGGGAGATGGAGCCGGGCAAACGGTGTGTCCGCGGACGGTTCATCCGTAGTGGGCTGGGCTACGGACATTGGCGGTGATGTTCGCGCCTTTCGCTGGACTCGCGATGGCGGGATGCAGGACCTCGGCACGCTGGGCGGGTCAGAGAGCGTGGCGTATGACGTCTCAGCGGACGGCAGTGTGGTTGTCGGCTGGGCGGAAAGGGCGCCCGGCGCTCGGCAAGCCTTTCGCTGGTCTGCCTCCACAGGAATGCAGAATCTGAACCACGCCTTTGCCCTCCTGCTGACAGATGGCTCCGTGCTATTCCGCGCTCATACCATTTCTCCGAATGGACGCTATATCGCTGGGGAAGGCTACAACGCAACGACTCAGAGGCTTGAAGCCTTCTTGCTGGACACGTACGAAGAGCTTGCCACTGGCATTTACGGCAGCGTCTTCCTGTCTGACTTCGTGGGCGATGTCACTCAGGTTCCCATCACCATCTGCCTGCGGCAGGGCGACGCGGTGATACGCTCGGAAACGGTGTTTAAGCAGCCCGGACGCATGTTCGACTTCTCGTTCCTATTACCACCGGGAGTTTATGACATCGCGTTCGAGGCTCCCCGATGGCTACGGAAGGTGGTTCTGGATGTCGGCGTGCAGGCGGGGTTTATGACGCCGGTGAACGTTGTGCTCGTGAACGGCGACATCGACGGCGATAACGAGGTGAGCCTGTTTGACTTCGGCGCGCTCGTGTCGGCGTTCGGCACTATGCCAGGAGACCAGGACTGGAACCCATACGCAGACCTGGACGGGGACGGAGAGGTGACCCTGTTTGACTTCGGCATCCTGACGCGAAGCTTCGGCGAGACAGGGGATGACGACTGGTGCGATAGCGGGGGGAACTAGCTCTTGTCATCGCGTGACAGGTATCAAGTTGACCTCCACCTGTTCTTGAGGCGCGCGGCTGCGCCACAGGTTTCGTCCCTCGTGCCGGGCTTCCTGCACCCGGTAGCCCAGGAGGGCGACAGGCTGCCATCGGTTCCCCTGTCGGCGGAACTCTATCGTTGCGCTTTTGCCCTGTATCTGTACGGTATGACGGTCGGGCAGGCTGACCTTGCGCGAAAGGGGAGACGTTGAACTGTTCAAGGCGTCTCCGTAAATCAGGAAGGCGCGTGAGCTCATCTCTACCCATACCGCAAACGCGCCTGCGCTGGCAGGCTCTACGGACAGCGGAGACGCCTTCACCACCGGAGGCAAACTACCGCGATAGGGAAGCAACAGGCTGGTGAAGGCAAGGGGCAAGTTTGCCCTGCGCGAGAAACGGGCAACAGGCACTTCGGTGAGGCGGTGTATCCCCGGCGGTACGGCGATACCCTGCGTGAGGCTGAGATTCAGGTCGGCTGATTCTACAGGCTGGATGAGCAGGTTGCCGCCGTTGGTGGTCGTCCACACTCTCCGACGCGCTTCGTCTGCCTGCACTCCGACCTTGGCGAAACGGAACCACAGCTGCGCCTCGTGCGCGCCCGCGCCAAGAACGTCGTCCCGAACCAGCCAGAAGCCGCCGAAATCATCCTGCGGTTTGACGAACCAGATGCGGCGGTGGTGTTGCACGTCGGGCAAGCCCTCGAAGCCTTCGTTGCGTCCCGCAAAGTAGTCGAAGCGCGAACCTGTTACCCAACTCTCCAGCACCCCGCCCGCGCGCGTGCGCTGTTCGTCCACTGTCACCGTGTTATGCGAGCGTGTGTGCATCAGCTCCTGCGCCTCCGGCGTGCCGTAGATGTGGATGCCCGGGTCAATCAGCAGCAGGTTACCGTAGCTGGCGACAATCATGCTCAGCTGGTCCCAGTGTCCGTGGCTGCCGTGCGGTCCACAGCGGACGCCCATGTAGTGCGAGCCGGGCTGCCACGAGTTACGCATGTAGAAGAAACCGCCGTGCGGAAAGCCGACGGAAGTCTTCGCAGGCGGTTTGCCCGCCTTGCCCCCCGTGCCCACGTAGCGAAAGTCCTCACGTCTGAAGAGGTCGGCGGCTTGAGGAAGCATGTCGGGGCGCATGGGGGGATTGCCATCGCCCCATATCGGCAGCGTGCCGTCGGGCAGGGTGGAGTACATCACGTACTCGTGCATCTTCTCAGTGAGGGAAACCATCTCCGACGGCGCCTGGACATTCAGCTGGCGAGATTGGGCAATCAGGTTACGGTATCGCCCCATCACCAGCAGGTGGTAACCAGTGGTCGGCTCGCCCAGCACGCCGTCGGGATGCACGGTGGAGAGGGCGTTCTCTATCAACCTCTGCACTCCCTGCTCCAGCCAGCGCTTCGCGCCTTTGAACTCGGGATACACCTGACCCAGCTCCACGAGGGTATCCGCGATTTGCGTTTCCCAGTTGCCGCCCGCCTCCATACGCTCCAGCATCTCCGCCATCTCGGCGAGGTTAAAGATGAAAGCGGCGCGAATCTCCAGTGGGAAGTTGGGGGAGCGTACGAATCGTCCATAGTAGGTCAAACCGTGTCCCAGCCGCGCTCCGATGGAAAGGGCAGACCACATCGAACCCCCCGCTATTCCGGGCGGAAGCGCGCCCGGTATCTTCTGATCGGGCTTCCACACGCCCGCCTTCAGGGGCGACGGACACTGCTGGAAGAGATGGTACAGCATCTGGCTAAAGGCGCGAGCGTACTTCTCGTTGCCCGTGTTCGCGTAACCTGCGGCGAGCGCACGACGCAATCCCGCGCGCGTCAGCCCTACACCGCCCCTTTCGGGCCAGAGGGTATAATGGCTCCAGTGCGGACCGAGGTCTACCGTCGCGCCGTCGGGCAGGAGCACTTTTCCTTCGGCGGCAAGGTCTGCCTCTTTGGTGTCGAACTCGGGGTTGTAGCGCGGCTCGCGAATCTCCGCGGGAATCAGGTCTTCACGCGACTCGAAATACGCCACCAGCCGGCGCACCGCCTCCTCCCAGTGCTTGCGTTCCACCGCCTCGCGCACGAGCTGAAGAGGGGGATAGTCCAGATTGAACGGACGGAACGCCTCTGTGTACAGCTGGTCGCGCTCCACCTGATGAATCTCATGTACCTCGAACCAGAGGTCGTATCCTTGCGCTGCGCCGCCCACGTATGCCGTGCCTTCGGGGTAGTCGCCGGAAGCGACGCCGATGCCTGCCAGCGTGCGGTCGCCTCCCGCAAAGCCCGGGCGCTCGCCGCCCAGTGTCCACTCGCGCGGCACTACCGCAGGGCGCAGCGGCTCGGTCTCTACCGTCAGTTCGAAATAGTAGCTGCGCCCCGGCTGTACCTTCGCCTCTATGGTGAACATGGGAACCGCGCCTTCCCACATGCGTCGCGCGTAGGGGATGGCGCACCTGCCGTAAGAGAAGCGCTTCTCGGGGCTATCCCAGAGGGTCATAACCAGCACCTCGTCGGGCTGCCATGTCTCATGCCAGAACGCCTGCCAGATCGCAACGCGGAAGACCTCGACACATCGTTCGCTGACCACGAACGTCTGTCCGACGGGTTGTCCGGGCTGTATCGTGGCGAAGCGGCCCTCGTCACGTTGCGCCGTATGTGCGCCCAGCTTCGCGCCGTTCAGCAATCGCTCCAGCGCAGGCAGGTTGCTCGCGTTTGCGTAACCGATTACGCAAACGAACAAAACAAACAGACAACCCCCTCTTTTCACCACCCCTACCCTCTCTCAGATGCAGCAAGTGTATCTATATGGTAACGCTTTTCCTGCTAGCCCGTCAAGCGGGAAATCTATATCATGAACCAAATCGAGCTCTTGACGTTTGTGCAAATGTGGGGTATAATGTAGATACCATAATGTATTATAATGTATGATATTATCCGTATGGAGTGCTTATGGACGACCAGATACTGTACAGACAAATCTACCACACCCTGAAAGCGGACATTTTGAGCGGCCATTATCCGCCAGGGTCGCGCTTACCGACCGAAAGCGAGCTGATTCAGCGTTTCGGGGTGAGCAGAGTCACAGTGCGTAACGCGCTTGCACTCCTGCAGCAGGAAGGCTTGCTGGTGCGCGTTCCGGCGAAAGGTACTTTTGTGCGGCGCAGCGAGGCGTCGCTCTCGGTACCGAAGCTCATTGCGTTACTTGCGCTGGACGTGCAGCTGGACTTCTTTGGCAAGATTATACGCGGTGCAGAACAGGAGGCCGCAGCACACGGCTACAAACTGCTGGTGCGCTCCACCGATAACGACGCGACGAAAGAACGCCAGTGTCTTCTCGAGCTCCAGTCGCACGTAGCGGGCTTCGTGATCGCGCCGGCGACAGGAAACCAGAACCACGCCCACTACGGGCAACTGCTCGTACAGGGCATTCCGTTCGTATTTGTAGACCGCTATCTGCCCGAGTTCAATGTAGACAGGGTCACTTCGGACAACGTGCAGGGAGGCTATCTTGCCACGCGCCACCTGCTGGAGCTGGGACATCGTCGAATCGGGCTTATCTCGGCGCGAAAAGCCACTACCTGTACCGAGCGGTTGCGCGGGTATCAGCAGGCGCTGGAAGAGTTCGGTGTGCCCTTCGACCCCGCTCTGGTTGGACACGCAGTGGGCAAGCGGCGCGACGGCTGGGACGAATACTTGCATCAGGGCAAGGTGCAAACCGAAGCGTTGCTAAAACTGCCACAGCCACCCACAGCCCTTTTCGCGATGAACGACCTGTTAGCCGCCGGCGCACTGAGACATCTTCGCGAACAGGGGATCTCCGTGCCTCAAGAGATAGCCATCGTGGGTTACGATGGCATGGAGCTGTCGGAGCTGGTCAGCCCAAGCCTGACCACTGTGGAACAGCAATCGCTGCGCATGGGCGCGGAGGCAGTACGGCTGCTGGTGCATCGCATCCGAGACAGAGAACTGCATGCCCGGCACGTGGTACTACCGGTCAACCTGCGAATCCGCGCCTCGACGGTTACTTCGACAGCAATAGTAGCGCCTGCGCTTACCACAGTACCGGCGAAGGGAGGTGGTTGACAGGACAATTGCTGACGGAAAGCGACGGTACAGGCAGTGATGCCATGTTGCCACTGCAAGCGTGCTAACCAGGAGGTTATTCACCACTTCATCGGGAGGTATGAGAGACATGTCTCGCAGAGCTTTCACGCTGATTGAGTTGCTGGTGGTCATCGCGATTATCGCGATACTGGCGGCGATCCTGTTCCCCGTGTTTGCCCAGGCGCGGGAGAAGGCGCGTCAAGCAACCTGCACCAGCAACATGAAAAACATTGGAACCGCCTGGGCGATGTACGCGCAGGACTACGACGAAACCGGTCCGCCTATGTGGGTGAAGAGCAACCTGCGTCAGGGATGCTTCCCTGTAGTGGACCCGAATTTCCGCGCTCCCTACTCTGGCACGCCATGGGGACAGTACTGGCCTGACCTCATCTATCCGTACGTGAAGTCAGGACGGGCGGCGAACTACGATGCTGCGGGCAACCCTATCTCCAAGGGCAACCGCGGAGTGTTCACCTGCCCGACGGGCGACGCGCTCATCCCCGCTGTGGGTGGAACGAGCGGATGGGGTTCGCTGACCTACGGCATCAACCAGAGCAACATCAACGCCGACCCCATCAACCCCGAGAGCGCGGGTAACGCAGCAGGTGGTGGGCCAGACTTCTTCTGCGGACAGACTCCTGACTGCCAGGGATGGGGCTGGGGCTGCGCGAAGGGAGCGCAACTGGCTCGCCTGACCCATCCGGCGGACTCCATCGTGTTCATGGAGGGTCCGGTGGGCGCGGGACCGATGTTCGCTGAGTGCTGCGATCTGGGCTCGTACCCTGGCGACCGCGCTACCATCCTGGCGAAGATGGCAGCGGCGTATCCCGCAGAGGGCGGCTTCCCCGCTGGCTATCATCCCAACCGTCCGCTCAAGCGCGCCAAGACCGACCCCAACTTCTGGGTGATGGAGAACGGTATGGTCAACGACGACGGAACGGTAATGCCCGTGCAGAGGTCCAACGACCGTGCCCTTCACCCACACAACAACGGGTCTAACTATGTGTTCGCGGACGGGCACGTGAAGTTCCAGCGGGATACCTACATGCGACAGCATACGGCTTCGTCCGACTAGCCCAGAAGGTAATTCCAGGGGGTTGCCCTACATGCGCCTAATACGGGGCAGCCCCCGTATCCGCCCAGCGCAAGTGTTGGGCGATGCCTTAGCAGGAGGTGAAGAAGATGCCCCAGGTCATCCGCCGAAGCGGCAGCCCGTCAGAACCGAAGTGGCAGAGGGAGGTATCACCCAGCGTCATAGTACTGGTTGGTATCGCGCTACTGGTATTCATCCTGTTCATGGTGAACCAGTTTATTACACCGATACTTCCACAGAAACGCATCACCGCTGAACAAGCGTGGCAAGCTAAACAGCAAGAGCTGCAGCAACGGCTACCACAAGGCGGGTGGGTTTCACCTGCACCGGGTATGCCACCCGTTTACGTGCCGCCCTCTACCGGACAGACAACGCCGATGGCGCAAGGTCGTTAGCGCCGCGTTCGCGAAACTGCTAGCCCTCGTCCGAGCCGTCGGAGAGAGCCTCTCCGTCGCGTCCACACATCCGGAGGGACGCGCCCTGTCGCGTCCACACATCTGGAGGGACGCGCTCCGTTGCGTCCACGCATCTGGAGGGACGCGCCCTGTCGCGTCCACACACCATGTGAACTAGCAGAGGTAGTATGCATGACCTGGAGGGATTTACCACGAATCAAAGAGCATCCGCCTGAATTATTACCCGGCGAGGATGCTCGACGGTTCATGCAAAGGAAGGGAACATATCAACGACCGCTCACCCTGCGGGCAGTGGTTATCGGTCTGCTGGCTTCCCTGCTCATCGCGACGCTGGACCCCTACGGACTGTACATCATAAAGGGTTCCTACATGACGCTGGACTACAGCACTCCAGCTGCGGTGTTCCTGTTCTTTGTGCTGGTAGTTGTCGTCAATGGCGTGTGGAAACGAATTAGCCCACGCTCCGCCCTGCGTCCTCCAGAGCTGATTACCGTCTATATCATGATGATCGTCACCTGCGTGATACCGACGCTAGGATTGACGGCGCAAATTCTGCCTGTGCTCGCCGCAGTAACCTACTACGCGACGCCCGCCAACGGTTGGGACCGCTTGATCCATCCGCATCTGCATCCTCTACTGGTACCGCGTGATAAGGAAGCGATAAGGCTTTTCTTCGAAGGTAAACCGGGCGCCATCGTGCCTTGGGAGGTGTGGCTGCCTTCACTGCTGGTATGGATGCCCCTTATCCTCGCGCTTTACTTTGTGATGATAGCGATGATGGTGCTAGTGCGTCGGCAATGGATGGACCGTGAGCGACTGGCTTTTCCCGTCACACAGCTGCCGCTGGAGATGGTGAACGAGCAAGAGCCTCTACTGCGCAAACCCCTTTTCTGGCTGGGTTTCGCCCTGCCTTTTACGGTCGGCAGCCTGATCGCCCTGCACAACTATGCGCCATCTGTGCCTGCGCCTCCTGTTTTCACCCGCGTGCCCATTTTCCGCGAAACGGTTACCTGGACATTCCGTTTCAGCTTCCCGATGCTGGGCTTCTTCTATCTGGCGAATCTGGACGCGCTGTTCAGCCTGTGGTTCTTCAATCTGTTGTTTATGGTGGTGCGAGGCTATCTGAATATCTACGGTGTAGAGATTCGCGAAGACCTGGGCGGGGCATACGGCACGCCCTACATTCCCTACAAGTATTTGGGCATGGGCGCGATGCTGATGCTGGTGGCAACCAGTCTGTGGTCTGCGCGAGCGCACCTGTCGGATGTGGTGCGCAAATCACTTGGTAGAGGCAAAGATGTGGATGATAGCATGGAGATGCTCAGCTACCCTGTCGCGTTCTGGGGGATGGTACTGGGCTTGCTGGCGATGAGCGTGTGGATATGGTGGTCGGGCTTACCCTACTGGGCGACATGGCTCTACCTGCTGTTCATGATGGTACTCTTTTTCGGTCTGACGCGCGTGGTGGCAGAGACTGGTCTGGCTGAAGCAGTGGCGGCGATGATCGCGCCTGTGTTTACCGTAGCAGGGTTCGGCAGCACCCCTTTTGGGGCACGAGGGCTAACCGCGCTGGGGCTAACGTGGGTATACTCAGCCGACATCCGCACTACCATAATGGCGTCCAGCGTTCACGGTTTGCGTCTTGCCGAGCGAACCGGTATCCGCTCGCGCGGGCTGTTCTGGGCAATGGTGTTAGCCATTGTGGTCGGCATTGTCGCCTCGATATGGGTCACTCTGTTGCTGGCATACCGTCACGGAGGCGCGAACCTGAACAGCTGGTTCTTTATTGCTGGCCCTCAATTCCCTTACAGATGGGTGGAAGGTAAGATGAACAATCCTTCTGACCCCAGCGTTACCGGCTGGCTGTTGACTGGCTTCGGCGCGGCAGTCATGGGGTTCCTCAGCGCAATGCGGCAGAGGTTCGTGAGCTGGCCCTTCCATCCTGTTGGCTTCTGTGTGGGCAGCACGTGGATTATGGACGAAATATGGCTTACCTGCTTCATCGCATGGCTGCTGAAGTATCTCATCCTGCGCTTCGGCGGGTTGCGCTGGTTCCGGATGTCGCTTCCCTTCTTCCTCGGACTGATTGTAGGTCAGTATACGTGTAATGGTGTCTGGCTGGTGATAGACTACTTCAGCGGCGCAAAAGGCAACCAGATATTCTGGATATGATTCGCACGCAGCCAACTTTTCGCCTGTTACATTTTTTGCAACGCTAGCTCATCCAAAACACTTGATTTTTTTGGCAAGAGTGAGTATCATAGATTTGTGAATACGTATTCTCATTGAGTACGCGGCGACAAGCGGTTGGCTACAACCGTGAGCATATCATTACCTGAAGGGGGTCACTTCCATGTTCAAGCGACACGCTTTTACGCTCATCGAGCTGCTTGTTGTGATCGCGATTATCGCGATACTGGCAGCCATTCTGTTCCCGGTGTTTGCGCAAGCGCGCGACAAGGCGCGCCAGACCTCGGACCTGAGCAACCTCAAGCAGATTGGGCTTGCCGTCCAGATGTACGCCCAGGACTATGATGAAGCGATGGCTCCTGCGGAGAGCTGGCGTCCTGACGTGCAGGCGGACCCCGGGCAGTTCGTCACGTGGATGGCGCTGGTACTGCCCTACACCAAGAACCACCAGATTTTCCGCTCGCCCAAGTACGCTCTGCTCTTTCCGGAGAGCGTCGCCAACTGGTTGAACTATGGTTTGCATGGCGGTATTGTGCAAGGCACAGCTCCTAACCGCACGATTCCCATCTCCTACGCCGCAGTGAACCTGCGCTGGTCTACTTGGCCTCACCAGACTACAGTCGGCGCCGCACGCGGACACGGAGCTGGTTATAGCGGACGCGGTGGTCTGTATGCCTCCTACCCGCAGTGGACATCCGGCGATACTCCGGTAACCCTCGCTGCTATAGAAGAGGTGGCCACTACGCGCATTATCGTTAATGGCATCAACTACCACCTCATCAGCGGTTGCGACCTGGATGTTCTGGATGATAACGGACAACTACCCTGTGGTTTCACCGCCGTAACGTACATGAACACGGGTGGGCAACCCCCATGGGCAATCAACATGAACCCGCCTAATCGCAGCACGCTGGCGCCCTTCGCAGGCAACGTAAACGTTGTATTCGCCGATGGGCACGCCAAAGCGGTACCGTGGGGAACTGGATGCCCGCATGAGTATACTGTGGAGGCAGACAGAACACTGGTACCGACGCGCTGTCGCCAGCAGTAGGGGGAGCATAGCCATGATACGCCGTGAAATTCCTCTGCCAGTGGCTATCGGCGTGATTGTGCTCGTGCTGCTTGTGGCGGTGGCAATCCTGTGGAGGCAGACCTCAACGCCCAAGGAGAGCGTGTTGAAGAGCTGGGCGCCCTATCCACAGATACCGTCGCAGCAGGGAGCAGCACCTCAGTCCCCCAGATAACCACATACCACCTGATGGCAGGCGCGCCCGCGCCTGCCATCGTGGACGTTGTGTCCTGACTGTACTAAACGCCCCAGATTGCCGATAATAGTTCCAAGGCACATGCCCGCTTTGTAAAGGGGGGATAACGATGAGCCACGACGACATCGCTATCCGACCGGTGATTACCGGCAATGCGGTACGTCCGGTGCACCGCGATTCGCCCTCACGGGACTCCACAGGAGGTCAGCGAGCCCACAGTCACGAGTTCGCGGAGGCAGAAGAAGCTAGTACGGCCGAGGCAGGAGCGTTGGTGTTGGAGGAAGAGAGTCATCTGATAGACCTGCAAGCATAGAGAAGACAATGGCTAACATCGGTTATCTTACTGCTGGGGAGGTAGAGCCATCCCTGTTTTTGGGCGCGGCGATGACCACCGACCCGTTCGGTTTGCCGGTGGAGTTCCGCTACACCGATCCCGTGCGCGCGACGCCTTTACAGCGCATCCTGTATGGTAACGCGCTGCACCGCTATCTGTGTCGCGAGGTGATTGCCTCCACGTTGTTGCAGGCAATGGAGAGCCGCCCCGATGTGTGGATAGTGCCGGATGAGCTATTGCTGGAACCGCTGGAGGCAATGCAGGCTCCAGTAGTGATGCTTTTTCCAACCGAGATGGCGCCAATGAGCGACCTGGGCGCAACAATGCCTGCAGGCGACGGCGAGATGCTGGTGCAGCTCTCTCTGGCGGGCGCGCCACTACGGGTGCGGTTCGGTAACCAGGAGAACCACTTACAGCGTCAGGCAGTACAGGTACTAACCGAAGCGGCGCGTAGTATGGATGTACTGGAACCGTTGAGCCGTTTACAGCAAGCGGTGCGCATCGTGCGGGAAGAGCAACAGGCAGCCTGAACATGCTTGGATGGAAACATCTCCGGACGCGAATACTGACGTGGTTTTTCGCCGTAGAACCACCGCGCGTACATGGAGGAAACCTGACGGTCGCCTCTCCGGTAGTGGTCTGTTGCTCCCCAATCCATAGCCAGCCCGCTGTGTACCGGGCTTATTACCCCCCTTGTCGAGTCGCTGGCGCTCTTCCTTTC
>JANWYZ010000082.1 GCA_025054895.1 bacterium
GTTGTAAAGCACATGCGTGCGTCCTTCCTGACAAAGAACATAGACTTCAGCACGGCAAAAGCGTCCGGCTAAGGCGACTGCCCCAAACTAAATCATAACTTACCGGAGTCTGTCCTCCGCTCAGCATGTGACCTAAATCACTTCACCAGATAAGTTCATCTGATAGAATTAAAAATGGCAAGTCTACGAACGTCAAATTGGACAAGGAGGTTACCCGTCATCGATGGCATACGTGATTGTGGACACCTGCACCAAAGACAGAATCTGTGTGGATGTCTGTCCGGTAGATTGCATTAAGGAAGGCGTCTTCACCGAGAAGCCTTCGCGAGCGGACAGGTCGGGTGAGAACTGGATGGGGCAGCGTCTCCAGCTGCCCCTGCGCGTCCACCTTGCTTTTCTCTGCTGTGACTTAAATCACGGCACTGCGCCTGAATATCAGATACGATAAGAGTGTATCCCCAGTGCTTCACGGACTTTCCAGAGGAGGTTGCAAAACGAGATGGCATACGTAATTGCCGAACCCTGTATTGGCGTTAAGGACAAGGCGTGCGTGGCGGTGTGCCCTGTAGACTGCATCAAAGAAGGCGTTTTCACTGACAACGACGGCACCAGCTACGATATGCTGTTTATCAACCCTGACGAGTGTATCGACTGCGGGTTGTGCGAGCCGGAATGTCCGGTGAGCGCGATTTTCGCAGAGACGGATGTGCCCAGCCAGTGGCAGCACTTCATACGTATCAACCGCGAGGCGTTTGCAAGCGGGCAGGTCGGCAGTTAGCGATCGCTACAGGCTAGCGCTTGCAGTGCTTCCGGGTCTGTAACGGTAATCTGTCCGTTTTGTACAGCAATCCAGCCCGCTTTGCGGAAGCGGTTCAGGGTGCGTGTGACTACTTCGCGCACGGTGCCCAGTTGCGCCGCCAGCTCGGCATGGGTGTAGTCGAGGGTGAAGCACGCGCCCTTTTCCTTTACCTGTGCAAGCAAGTAACGGGCGATGCGTTCAGGCACCTCATGCAGCGAGAGCTCTTCTACAAGATGCAATAGCCGACGCACCCTGATTGCCAGTGCACGCAGGGCAGCCTGCATCAGCTCAGGGTGCGTATGCAATGTGGCGAGGAAATGTTCGCGTGGGATAAATAACAAGCGCGAAGGCGTCATCGCCTCTGCAGAGTAGGGCTGATTGCCGCCGTCGAACAGGGGCAGCTCGCCGATGACCGAACCAGTACGTTCCACGCCGATGACCTGTTCTCTACCGCTGGCGCTGCTGTTGTACAGGCGTATCGCTCCCTCCAGCACGATGTATAAGCCATAGCACGGTTCACCGCGCAGGAACAGCACCTCGTTGCGCCCTACATCGACTGTACGAGAGCGAGCGAGCAACCTGTGCAGAATCTGCTCGTCCGCATCGCGCAAAAAAAGCACACGCTTGAGCGCTCCCAGCGCTTCCATTGTCTCTCCCGCACCTGAACGTCTGCTCTTATTGTACCTGTATGGGGCAGTCATGCCTATCGTCTGGTGACCTAAATCACGCTACGTCGGCATATCTATCTTGCGTACACGGCGTTCCAGCTGATATTCTATGAGCAAGGGATGGAATCATGCCTGGCTGGTGGAGCACGTTCAGGATGGAGGAATATCTGCAGCGCAGTGTAGACGCGGGGTTACAGCTGGTTAAGATTGCACTGCTCTACGCAATAGTGCGCTTCCTGATTGCCCGCGTGGGGCGCACGACTATTAACCGTCTGGAAAATATGGAGCGCATTGCTGCACAAAAACCGCGTGTTCGCACGCTGGGTAACCTGATACGCAGTATTGTAGAATATACAGTGCTTATTGTTGCCGTCCTGATGGTTCTGCGCGCGGTCGGCATTGACATCACGCCCCTACTGGCAACGGCGGGGGTAGCTGGACTGGCGGTGGGCTTCGGTGCACAGAGGCTGGTGCGCGATGTGATTTCAGGCTTCTTTTTACTGGCGGAGAACCAGTTTGTCGTTGGCGAGGTGGTCACCATCAGCGGCATCAACGGCGTTGTAGAGGAAGTGGGTATGCGCACCACCCGTCTGCGCGACGAGCAGGGGCGGATGGTGGTCATCGCCAACGGTGATGTGAACCTTGTGATTAATCACTCGCGCGCTGGAGGGGTCAAGATGAGTGTGGACGTGCGAGTCGCTTCTACCGCCGACCTGCAGGCAGTCACAGAGGTGCTGCAGGCAGTTGCAAGCGAAGCAGGTATGGAGCGAACACTGGTGGGTGTAGGAGCTTTCGATGCTGCTGCCATTACTCTTCGCTTGACTGGCGAGGTACCTGCGCTTGAGCGCGAGACACGCGAACTTCACCTGAAGACCCTACTCTTCCAGCGATTACGTGAGGCAAACGTGCCTCTGGTGTAGCGAAAGGAGGTGTAGCGATGGCTCTGCTAAGCGACGAGCAAATCGCCCAGATGTTGCAGAAAACGCCCCACTGGAAGCGACTGGGCAAGGAAATTACCCGAACAGTGAACTTCAACAGCTTCCGAGAAGCGGTGGGGTTTGTAGTGCAGGTGGCTCTGCTGGCGGAAAAACTGAATCACCACCCCTACATCGCCATCCACTACAAGACGGTAGTGCTCAACTTGATGACCCACTCTGAAGGCGGGCTTACAGAGAAGGACTTCGATATGGCACAGCAAATCGACAGGATAGTGTAAGCTTATCCGATGACATGGAGAGAGGCGATGGACAGGCGATTTTACCTGCAGCTGGCGGAGCATGGGCTACGTATGCCCATCGGTACGGATCTCGTTCTGCACGAAAAGGAAGATGTGCCGGAGATTCTGGTGGACGGCTACCGCCTGGGACAGGTTGTAGAAGAAGCGGCGCGCCGTTATCGCACGCCGCTTGCTGTACCCCACATGGACCTGATGATCGAGAAGACCGCATTGTTGGAGCTGCTTGACGTGCCCGCCGAACAGATACCCACTTACCATTTCTCGGAACCGCCTTCCGCCGAGATGGTTGAGACTGTGCAGCGCAATCTCCACGAGGCGCCATTGAACGTGCGGATACAGGCGCAGGCGGGTTCGGTAGCCTATATTGCCCAGCACACTGACCTGCTACCGATAGGTATGACTATTGGTCCCTTCTCGCTAATGACCAAGCTCATTGCCGACCCCATTGCGCCCATCTACCTGGCAGGGATGGGCATCACGGGAGAGGAAGACCCCGAAGTGAAGATGGTGGAGACGACGCTGGAGCTGTCCACCATGGTCATCCTGCGCTCGATGCAGGCGCAGATAGAAGCAGGAGCGCGCGCTGTTTTTGTCGCCGAACCCGCGGCGAACAAAGTATACATCTCCCCGAAACAGCTGGAGCAAGGTTCCGGCATCTTCGAACAGATGGTGATGCGCTATCTGCGCCGGGTGAAAGCTTTCCTGGATGAGAGGGGGGTAGACCTGATTTTCCACTGCTGTGGTGAGCTGACTGACCAGATGGTGCAGCAGTACGCCTCACTGGAGCCTGTGATTCTCAGTCTGGGGAGCTCGCGCGTGCTCTGGGAAGATGCACGTCTCGTTCCGAAGCATGTGGTGCTGTATGGCAATCTGCCTTCGAAGCGTTTCTACTCGGATGAACTCGTCACCCGTGAGCAGGTAGAGCTGCTCGCCTGCGAGCTCATCGCGCGAATGCGCGAGGTAGGACATCCCTTCATTCTGGGGAGCGAGTGCGACGTGCTGAGCGTCGAGGGCTGTGAACAGACCATCAGGGCGAAGGTGCAAGCTTTTATCGATTGCAAGTGTTGAGGTCATGAAAAAGGGTCACGACAAGGAAGGATGCCTGCCGTGACCCTGTTTTCTGGACGCCTGTGGCGTCGTTATCGCTTCAGGTCGAAGCGGTCCAGGTTCATCACCTTATTCCACGCCGCGATGAAGTCGCGCACGAACTTCTCCTTGCCGTCCTCGCAGGCGTACACTTCCGCGATGGCGCGCAGCTGGGCGTTGTGCCCGAATATCAGGTCGACGCGGGTGGCTGTCCAGCGTACCTCGCCCGTCTTGCGGTCGCGCCCCTCGAACAGGTTGGGGTTGTTGGCATCTGGAACCCACTCCGTGCTCATGTCGAGCAGGTTCACAAAGAAGTCGTTGGTGAGCGTCTCGGGGCGATTCGTGAACACGCCGTGCGGCGAACGGTTGTAGTTGGCGTTAAGCACCCTCATCCCTCCGACCAGCACAGTCATCTCGGGAGCGGTCAGCGTGAGCAGCTGCGCCTTGTCCACCAGGAGCACCTCGGCGGGAACACTGTAGTTCGCCTTGAGGTAGTTGCGGAAGCCGTCGTAAATTGGTTCCAGCACGGCGAAGGACTCGACGTCGGTCTGCTCCTGCAAGGCGTCCATCCGCCCGGGGGTGAAGGGAACCTGCACGTCGTAACCGGCTTTGCGCGCCGCCTGCTCCACCGCTGCGCACCCGCCCAACACGATGAGGTCAGCCAGAGAAACCTTTTTGCCATCGGTGTGGGCATGAGCCTCGTTGAACTGGCATCGGATGCCGTCCAGAGTCTCCAGCACCTTGCTCAGCTGCTCCGGCATGTTTACCTCCCAATCTTTCTGGGGAGCGAGGCGAATGCGCGCGCCGTTTGCGCCCCCGCGTTTGTCGGAGCCGCGGAAGGTGGCTGCAGAAGACCACGCGGTATACACCAGTTCAGAAATCGACAAACCCGAGGCGAGGATTCTTTGCTTGAGCTCGGCGATGTCCTGCTCCTCAATCAGTGGGTGGTCCACTGCAGGAATGGGGTCTTGCCAGATGAACTCCTCCTGCGGCACCTCCGGCCCCAGATAGCGGGTGCGCGGTCCCATGTCGCGGTGAGTCAGTTTGAACCAGGCGCGTGCGAAGGCGTCTGCAAATTCGTCTGGGTTCTCGAGGAACCGACGTGCGATTTTTTCGTAAACGGGGTCGTAGCGCAGAGACAGGTCGGTCGTCAGCATCGTGGGACGATGTTTCTTCGTGGGATCGTGCGCATCGGGGATAACCGCTGGCGCGTCTTTGGCTACCCACTGCCACGCTCCTGCTGGGCTCTTGGTGAGTTCCCACTCATAGTGGAACAGGTTCCAGAGGAAGTTGTTACTCCACTGGGTGGGCGTGGTCGTCCACGTCACCTCCAGTCCGCTGGTGATGGTATCCGCTCCCTTGCCAGAGCCGAAGGAGCTCTTCCAGCCAAGCCCCTGTTCCTCGATAGGCGCCCCCTCTGGTTCGGGACCAACATACGAGGCAGGTCCGGCGCCGTGAGCCTTCCCAAAGGTGTGTCCACCCGCGATGAGCGCAACCGTCTCCTCGTCGTTCATGCCCATGCGACCGAAGGTTTCCCGAATGTCCTTCGCGGCCGCAATGGGGTCGGGCTTGCCGCCAGGTCCTTCGGGGTTCACGTAGATAAGCCCCATCTGCACCGCTGCGAGGGGGTTTTCGAGCGCGCCGTCCGCGGAGTGGCGCTTGTCTTCCAGCCACTGCCCTTCCGGTCCCCAGTAAACGCTCTCATCAGGCTCCCACCAGTCCTCGCGACCGCCCGCAAAGCCGATAACCTTCGCGCCCATCGACTCGAGCGCCACGTTGCCTGCCAGGATCATCAGGTCCGCCCACGAGATTTTCTTGCCGTACTTCTGCTTGATGGGCCAGAGCAGCCGTCGCGCCTTGTCGAGGTTGGCGTTGTCGGGCCAGCTGTTCAGCGGAGCAAAGCGCTGCTGCCCACTACCAGCCCCACCGCGACCGTCGCCGATGCGGTAGGTTCCCGCACTGTGCCACGCCATGCGGATGAAAAGCGGTCCGTAGTGACCGAAGTCCGCCGGCCACCAGTCCTGCGACTGCGTCATCAACTCACGCAGGTCCTTTTTGACCGCTTCCAGGTCCAGAGTGCTGAACTCCTTAGCGTAATCGAAGTCTTCTCCCATCGGACTGCACTGCGGCGAGTTCTGGTGAAGCACTTTCAGGTCCAGTTGGTTTGGCCACCAATCACGGTTCGTGCGTCCCGTTTTCATAGCGGGGTGAGCACCAGGTGTTACGTCGGTCTTTTCCTTTTCGTCCATTTTGTCCCCTCTCCTCGTGCGAAGTGCTATAGATAATGATAATCTTTATTAGCTGAATTTGTCAAGCGTTCGAGGGGGGTATACGAAAGATGGAGCTGAGACGTTGGTTTTGAGCGGTCGCGACGGAGCGCGACCCTCCAGTGGCACGCGCATCTTGCGCGTGGTTCACAGGCGAGACGCCCATGCCACACCAGAACGCCTTCAGGACGCGACGGAACGCGCCCAGCCAGTGTTGTCGTCTCTGAGACCCTTCGCTTGCGCTCAGGGTGACAGACGGGTTGGAGGATGAGGCTCCTGCTGAGCCGTCGAGTTTGGACTAGCGGCGGAGTGCGATCCCTCAGTGGTGTCACGCTGGACGCAGTGAAGCATCTAAGAAGGCGCAGTGACATCTGGTGTGTTGACGTGAGCTGGGATACCGCTTGCTGGAGCAGTTGGAGTGTTTGGCAGTTACCGCGCCTGGTCCGGGGTACGTTCGGTTAGAGGTGAGGCACGGTAAGATTCTTAGCATTGGCAATACGCTAAGACCCCCTGCAGAACGCCAGGTTTCCGAATCTTGTCAGTTTGGGGAGCACAAGATGTAGTGTCTCTCTGTGGCGTAGACCCCAAGATGTGGTATGGGTGCGGGGGAGGGATTTGAACCCTCGACCTCCGGGTTATGAGCCCGGCGAGCTGACCGCTGCTCCACCCCGCGTCACCGTCGTTAATTATATCACAAAATTGGGCGATGTGCAAACCCTGTACACTTAGCGGAACCGCCATAACAGGTTTGCACCCTTCTCCTGAGCCAGAATCGACGCGGCAGAGTAGGTCTTGGCGTGCCCGTCCGCAAAGATGAGCGTGGCTAAACCGCGGTTATCGCCCGTAGCAAAGTGGCGGGCGTACAGGGGCTTCAACCGCGCTGGCGGCAAGTGGTTCAACTCTTTTACCAGATCACGATCAGCAACCAGCGGAGTTCCCAGGCGCGGGTCCAGCAGATTGGGCTGTCCGACGTACGGGTCAAATACGTATCCCCGATACTTTTGCGCTGTGGGGCCGCTGGCGGTATCCCCGAACAGTGGAGTACGGGCAGGCTCCTCCATTTGCACAAGCACGGCAGGCGTCGCAAAACCCTCGCGTTCAGCGGGGTCGTGTGCGGTGGCGGCGGTGTACCCCATAGAGCCGATACCACGCTGCGACCAGTCGGTCGGGAAGCCGCTGCCAGTGGCGCCAGGGCAGACGAAGATATTTGTGTCACGTACGTAGGGCTGTATCAGGCGCGTCCAGATGCGTTCGGGTACGCTGGTTGCTACGGCGTAGTTGGTAGAGGGCGGAAGCGCTTCATCGTAGTCCTGAGTATAGGTGTATACCGCTAATACCAGTTGCCTTGCATGGGAAAAGCAGCCTGTCATACGCGCCCGCTCACGCGCCTGGCTGAACACCGGGAACAGCATTGCAGCCAGTACCGCAATAATAGCGACAACTGTAATTAGCTCAATCAATGTAATCCCCTGCTCCTTCATGGGTACGCAAAACCTCCTCGTAACGTGCTCTGCTAAGTTGTGAATTTGGGATTACCTCCTGATAGCCCACCATTGAAATGGTAGGCTACGACAGAAACAAACCTGCCTGCGCAGGTTTGTACAATCCGCGAAGGTGGATTTTGCCCCACCATAACCCCCGATTTCAATCGGGGGAAGGACGCACGAAATCATGAACTCACAACTTAACAAGGCACTACCACATTGTACCCTATACAGTGCTTGTGTTATCGCAATACCTCGAGGCGCACGTCTCCTGAACATTTAAGTATTCTTAACAGATTGATAACCTCGCTTTAACGCACGCGGTTTAGAATGTAACCAGCAAATCACGCAGGGGAGGTGTCACATGTCTCGCAAAGCATTCACCCTTATTGAATTACTCGTCGTGATCGCGATTATCGCGATTTTGGCGGCGATACTGTTCCCTGTCTTCTCGCAGGCACGCCTGTCTGCACGCAACACGCAGGATCTGTCCAACATCAAGCAGCTGGGTCTGGCGGCGGCGATGTATGCTCAGGACTACGACGAGACCTGGGTTCCAACAGGCTCCGAGTGGGATGCAAGGTGCACCCCTCAGATTTCGCCGTTGCGCTGCGACGGCACGCCCCACCGCGGTTGGGGGCTGTTGCTCATGCCCTACGTGAAGAACGCAGAGATGTTCCGCTCGCCGATGCTGGAGCGTGTAGGCAACTTCATCAACGAGTGTGCGCCTGCCAGCGGCACACAGATGACCAACACCTACTCGATGAACTACCTGTTGTCGCGCGACGGAACCTATCCATTTGGCGACTACGCTCGTACGCCCTCGGGCTTTGAACTCACTACGCCGGCGAGACTGGCCGAAATCGTTCAGCCCGCCAACACAGTGGCTATCCTGCTGTCTAATAGCGTACCCCCGCGAGGCGCCAGCTGGGGATGTAATTACGTCACCCTCGAAGGCTCGGACTTCATCAACAAGATTCGCTATCGCGCGCTGTACAAGGACGGCAGCAACATCGCTTTCGCTGACGGACACGCCATGTTCTTCGTGTCGAGCGAGCTCGACTCGGCGGGCAAGGGCTACCCACGCTGCAATAACGGTCCCAGCCACACCTGTTACATCTGGCCTGAACGTGGTATCTGGATGGTGCCGAACTATCCCAACGATACGCTGGGGTATCGAGTTGGGCTCATCCGGCACTCGTGCGCCCAGTAGCACGACACTTTGTAAAAAAACAGGGGGCGCTTTGCCCCCTCTCACACTGCAAGCCGTTCACATGACCAACACTACGCCTACAACTTCTGGCTGGGTGCAGATGACTCGTATAAAGAAGCAGATTCGGGCGGCGAGCGACGCGAAATCTACATCTGGGCATCCAAGGGCATGTGGATGTTCCCATTCTATCCCAACAGCGCGGGCGGTTTCCCCGTATTGTAGCGCTATCAGAAGGAAGCATACGGTTATACACAGAACAAAAGGCAGGCGTTACTCGTCTGCCTTTGCCGAATTCATCCTCGTCAAGGAGCGAATGATGAAAGCTACTGGCATCCTCATTGCCGCTTTGCTGCTCAGCCTAAGTATATCTGCTCCTGGTGGGGGGCAGGGTCAAGCGAAAGTTGGCGTCCAGAGGGATCAATCGCATGTGGTTGCCACGGGACAGCTGCTTCGCCCCGCCGGAGAGAGCCTGCAGTTCGGCGGTAGACCGGTGGACATGGTTCTCTCTCCTGATGGGCGCACGCTTTACGTTAAGGACAACAGCGGCATCGTGGTGGTGGATGTAGAAACATGGAAAGTGCGCCAGAAGCTGCCCGTGGCGCGTGGGGGCACTTCCATGCTGGGGATGGCGGTCTCTCCTGACGGCAGGCGGGTGTATCTGACGAACGCTGCCAGCCAGCTGCTCGAAGCGGTGGTGCAGGCGGATGGCAACCTGCAATGGGGCAGGCGGATAGACATGCCTCAGCCTTCTGTGGGGGGCGATAGCTATCCGTGCGGCATCGCTCTCAGCACAGATGGTAATATGGCGTATGTGGCTCTATCGCGCAACAACAGCCTCGCCGTAGTAGACCTGCGCGAGGGCAAGGTAGTTGCACAGGTTGCTGTTGGCGTCGCGCCCTTTGCGGTGAAGGTTTCTACCGACGGTCGTCGAGCGTACGTGTCTAACTGGGGTGGACGGCATCCGAAAGCGGGCGAGAAGACCGCTAAAACGTCGGATACACCTGCGCTGGTGGACTCGCGCGGAGTAGCGGCAAGCGGAACGGTGTCGGTGATAGATTTGCAGAAGAAAGCAGTTGTGGCGGAGATCGAGGTAGGGCTGCAGCCGAGCGGTCTTGCTCTGGACGAGGTGCGTGGTCGGCTCTACGTCGCCAACGCCAACTCGGATACGGTCAGCGTGGTGGATGTCGGTTCTTTGCAGGTAGTAGAAACGATTTCCGTACGCCCAGACCCATCGCTGCCCTTTGGCAGTATGCCGAACGCGCTCGCGTTGGCGCCCGATGGAAGCACTCTTTTCGTTGCTAACGGAGGCAATAACGCCGTAGCGGTGATTCGCGTCGACCATCAGCGCAACCGCAGCCGGGTGGAAGGTTTTATTCCCGCGGGCTGGTATCCGGGCGCAGTGCTAACCGACGGCAAGAGGCTGTTGGTGGCAAACATCAAGGGACTGGGTTCACGCAACCCACAAACTGGGCAAAAGGGCTGGAATGTTTACAGCTTTCTGGGCACTGTCCAGCGGGTAACCATCCCGACTCGCCAGCAGCTGGCTCGCCTCACCGCGCAGGTCAAACGCGACGCGCGTGTGCCCCAAATACTGCGGGCATGGGAGCGATCCCAAACAGGTAAGAAGCCTGTGCCCGTGCCAGAGAGGGCAGGCGAACCTTCCGTCTTCGAGCATGTGGTGTACATTATCAAAGAGAACCGCACCTACGATCAGGTGTTCGGTGCTATCGGTAAAGGCGACAGTGAGCCGTCGTTGTGCATTTTTGGCAGGGAGGTTACCCCTAACCATCATGCGCTCGCCGAGCAGTTTGTGCTATTGGATAACTATTACTGCAACGGGGTGAACTCTGCAGACGGCCACGCATGGTCTACCGAAGGCAATGCCACCGCCTATCTGGAACGGTCGTTTGGCGGCTGGACGCGCAGCTATCCCTTCGGCGATGACCCGTTGTCCTATTCGTCCACTGGCTTTCTGTGGGACCATGTGCTGGCAGCTGGGCTCTCCTTCCGCAACTATGGCGAGATGGACTACGCGGAGCCCGAACCCAAGGAGGCTACTTTCAGCGACATCTATAGGGACTTCATCGACGGCAAGCGCACTATCCGCTTCTCCCAGAACATCGGCATCGAGAACCTGCGCCGCTACAGCTGTCGAGAGTACCCGGGCTGGAACATGCGCATCCCCGACGTGCTCCGCGCCGACGTATTCCTGAAAGAGCTGAAGGAGTTTGAGCGCAAGGGCTATTGCCCGAATCTGGTCATCATCTACCTGCCCCAGGACCACACCTCCGGCACCCAACCAGGCATGCCCACGCCGCGCGCCCACGTGGCAGACAACGACCTCGCGCTGGGACGTGTCGTAGAAGGCATCAGCAGGAGCAAGTTCTGGCAGAAGACCTGCATCTTTGTCATCGAGGACGACCCGCAAGACGGCTTTGACCACGTGGATGGGCATCGCTCGGTGTGTCTGGTGATTAGTCCATACACGAAGCGTGGCGCGGTGGTGAGCGAGTTTTACAACCAGAGCTCTGTGCTACACACTATCTGTCGCATTTTAGGCGTTCCACCGATGAACCAGATGGTGGCGATGGCGCCTGTAATGACTGCGTGCTTCACCGAGAAGCCGGATTTCACCCCATACACGGCGTTACCCACGCGAGTACCTCTGGACGAGCTGAACCCGCCGCTCAACACCCTGACCCCCCAACAGCGTCATTGGGCGGAAGCTAGCCTGCGCCTGCCTCTGGAGAAACCAGACCGTGCGGACGAAGACCTGCTTAACCGCATCCTGTGGCACGCGATGAAAGGCGTAGACGCCCCCTATCCTGCCGAGTTCGCCGGAGCGCATGGCAAAGGTCTGGCAGCGCGCGGGTTGGTGCTGGAACCAACCTCAGAGGAGGACGACTAGTGCTCTGTTAACTTATGAACTTGTGATGGCTTCTCGGATGACCCACCATTGAAATGGTGGACTACAAGCAGGAAAAAAACCTGCCTGCGCAGGTTTTGACAATCCGCGAAGGCGGATTTTT
>JANWYZ010000083.1 GCA_025054895.1 bacterium
GAGACAACGGGTGACATTTGCAGTATCGGGGCAGTGCAGGATGGCAAACCGGTGGCGGTGCTTACCTTCGCACATGGGATGCAGCTTTCTACCCGCCTCATACCTTTCATTGACTACGTGCTACACACCGCCGGATGGCAGATAGGGGAGGTAGACGCTTTTGCCGTCGGCTTGGGACCAGGCTCGTTTACCGGTACGCGCGTGGGTGTGATGACCGCCAAGACCTTCGCACAAGTACATGCCAAGCCGATAGTGGGCGTGTGCAGTCTGGACATCCTCGCGGCGGAATATACCTTTATCCCGCATCAAGTAGTGTGTGCGGTGGTTCCTGCTCGCAAGGGAGAGGTGTACGCCTGCATATATGAAGGCGGCTTCGAGGTGCCGCAACCCCTGTCCGAGCGTGCAGTGTACACTCCTCAAAGCCTGCACGACATCTTGCTGCCCTTCATCGGCGGTGATATTGTGCTGGCGGGCAGCGTTCCGGTGGAACTGCAACAGACTCTGGCAGACTACCCTGTATGCCTTGCGCCGGTAGAGTATCCGCGTGCGGAGACGCTGGGCAGACTGGCAACCGTACTGCTGGAGCAGGGACATCGCGACAACCCTTTGACCCTTGTGCCGATGTATCTGAAACCACCGGCGATAACGATGCCCCAGGCGGTCAGTTGAGTTCACTGCGCAAGAGGCGTTTACCGCAGGGAGCGCAGTGTATTCCTGTTGACTCCCGACTTTGCCGTTGTGCACTTGCTGTCGGCAAGAGGTGTGTGTTGAATCTCTGCCCTTCAGAGCCCGGTCGGCTTCGCCGAGTTGGGCAATGTATAGCTGGAGGCAGGAATAATCGCTGCTGGGTGCGAAAAAAAAGACCGGTGCTGTAACCTTGCGACAGGGTTCGGCGTCCAAAAGCTCGGAAGGGCAGAGGGGCTGCTTGTCTTTGCACACAGCCCGAAGCTATCATCGTGGAGGATCACCGGGAGGGAATGAAAATGCCCAAATACTGTGTGTGGAGAGCTGTGCTGGCAACAGCGGCGCTGGTGTTTGGCTCGATGGCGTTTGCCGGTGCGCAGGGAACACCCTTCAATATCCTGCGCCCAGCAGATGGCGCTATCGTGCGCGAGCGAGTGCGTATTGAAGTGCCTCGTGCCAGCATTCCAGAAGGCGGTTTTGTCGGTATTTACATCGATGGTCGCTTCCAGACCTCGCTGGCGCCGAGACGGGATGATAAAGAGCCTCGTCTGCGTTATATCTGGGATACCAAGATGCCGATGGTAGACCCTGCCACCCAGAAGTCGGAACCGATTAAGGACGGGGAGCACTCGATTACCGTGGTGCTGTATGACCCCGACGGCAAAGCGATAAACCGCGCTGAGGTGCGGGTGCAGGTGGCGAATCAGGAGGGTATTGTGCTGCCTGCAATGGGCACACGCCTGCAGTATCGGTTTCGACTGGGCGAGAACGTCAACTACAAGCAGCGTGACGAGGTCATCCTGCTTGCTGGGCAGACGGGCGTGGAGATTACCGGTGGCGTCACTGGCGAGCAGGTAGCTTACGAAGCCGATACCTTCTTCAACCTGTTCGCTTACGACATCCGGGGTAACAACTTTATCATCCGCCAGAGGGCGAACAAACAGCAAGTGCTGGCGTACAACCAGCCGATTTACACGCTGGGAGAGGAGATGTTCCGCGCGGTGCTGCAGTTCGTCACCCCGCTGGGCAATGTGGTTTACCAGAACGTGGATACTACCAACGACCCGTATGTGTTTCGCGTGATGGTGCTGCCCGTTCTGCCCGAGCTGAGGGTAAAGGTGGGAGATACATGGTCTACGCGCACGCCCATCCTGTTGCCAGATATGCCTGTGGAGCGTGCTCCGCGCGTCACGGTGCAAAACCGTCTGGAGGGCATAGAGTGGGAAGGCGGTTATCCTACAGTGAAAATCCGGCAGACCTACGAGGGCACTGTATCGGGCAGGCTGGAGTTCAGCAACTATGTCCTGCAGGATGCAAAGGTGAAGCTGGAGCGGACGCTGTGGTTCGCTTTTAACGCGGGGAGGCTGGTGCGTAGTCAGGGCACGATCGAGATCGAAGGACAAGTGCCGACGGGCATGCAGCCTGCACGTCTTGCTGGTATGGGCGGTATGCCGGGTGCGCCCATGATGGGCGCGCCAGCGACGGGCCCGATGATGGGAGGCTCGCCCTACGGGGCGTACGGCGCACCATACGGTTACGGCGCGCCGGCGGGCGGCTTTGGGGGAGGCATAGACGAGGACGACAGGCGCGGCGTAGGTACTCGCACGCGACAAGGCATGGTAGGCGCGCCGGGGGTGCCCGGAGTGCCGAGCGGCGCTATAACTGGACGGCGTGGAGCGACGAGTTACGGTGCGCCTCCGGGAATGTACGGTATACCCGGCGTACCGATGATGGGACCGACTTCCGGTATGGCTGGGCGCATGGGGCGCGGTGGGTTGGCGGGGATACCCGGTATGCCTGGAATGCCTCGAACCGGCGGGATGCAGGCTCGCGAGCAGGCGCCGCTCAAGCTGAAGGTGGTGCAGTCCGTGCAGCTGCTCCAGCAGTAGAGGGCGTTCTCTCCTGTTGGCGGGCGGGGCGATAACCAAAGTGTCCCGCCCGTTTCTGTTATCTGGTATAATACGAGCGGTGATGAGAGATGGCAGTACACCCAACCAGCAAATCCAGAATCGTTTATCCAGAAAGCGACGGCAAACCCATGGCGGATAACACAAAGCAGCTGGAAGCGATTGTGTATCTCTACGATAACCTTTGCGCGTTGTTTGCAGAGCGTGAAGACGTGTTTGTCGCTGCTGACCTGTTCTGGTATCCGGTAGAGGGACACCCTGAAATCCGCACTGCGCCTGATGTGCTGGTGGTTCTGGGACGTCCAAAGGGACACCGTCCTTCGTATAAACAGTGGGAAGAGGGCAACGTGGCGCCGCAAGTGGTGTTCGAGGTGCTTTCTCCAAGCAACCGCCCTTCTGATCTGATTGAGAAGTACCTGTTCTACCGCCAGTACGGCGTAGAAGAGTATTACCTGTACGACCCCGACAGAGGAGTGCTGGATGGCTGGATTCGGAAAGAGGATGACCTGAAGCCTGTGGAACAGATGGAAGGCTGGGTCAGCCCGCGTTTGGGGGTGCGTTTTACGCTGGATGGGGATGCGCTCGTACTGTACCGTCCCGATGGAGAGCGTTTCGTGCCCTACGTGGAGTTGCGTCGCCGAATGGAGCGCGCCGAGCGTGAGGCGGAACAGGCTCAGCGTGAGGCGGAGCAGGAACGCTTGCGGGCGGAACAGGCTCAGCGTGAGGCGGAGCAGGAACGCAGACGAGCACAGCAGCTGGCGCAACGTCTGCGTGAGTTAGGCGTCAATCCCGAAGAGGTCGAGTAGCGAGGTGTCCATGAACAGCAGCGCCACTGCCGAAGAGGTGCGACAGCAGTCCACACAGGAAGAGTATGAGATAGAAGACCGCCCCGCCGATCTTACAGAGCACCTGGAAGAGCTGCGCACACGCATCATCCGCGCGTTTACTGGAATATTTATCGGCTGGGTGGCAGGGTACATCCTGTTTCCAGCGGTGTATCACGTTATTTCTCAACCCCTTCGAGAACCGTTAAGGGCGGTACATGGTCAGACCGTTTTCCTGCATTTCGCTGACCCCTTCTTCCTGCGCCTGAAGCTCTCTTTTGTGGTGGGGCTGATTTTCGCCGCGCCGTATGTAACCTACCAGATATGGGCTTTCGTCGCCCCCGGGTTGACCCGCAGCGAACGACGCGTGGTGAAATTGTTTATACCTTTTTCAGGACTATTGTTTGCGATGGGTGTAGTGCTGGGGTACCTGCTGTTGCCTGCAGCTATTCGCTGGTTTCTTTCATACCTGGAGGATTATGGAAACGCTACTCTGCTGCAAAACCCGCTCAGCTATGTGCTGCTTGCGGTGAAGATACTGCTCGCGTTTGGCATCTCCTTCCAACTGCCCATTGTCTTGATTGTGCTTGCCAAGCTGGGGCTGGTAACTTCCAAACGCCTGATGTCCTACTGGCGTCATGCGGTTGTGATTATCTCGGTGGTGGCGGCTATCATCACGCCTACTAACGACCCCCTGTCAATGACAGTGATGGCGCTGCCGATGGTCTTCCTGTATTTCCTCACTATTGGCGTGGTCAGACGGATGGAAAACAGTGCAGCCAGACGGAATACCGCGAACAGCAAGAAGCAGGAGTCGTACTCCGCTGGTGGAATGTAAGGGTGCACAAGGGGGTAAGAACGTCACAATAAGGAGGGGTTCTCTGCCATGAGGCGGGTGTGCATGGTGCTGCTGCTTGCGGTGATGTGCCTCCCTGTTTGGGCGCAGGGATACTGGGATGCCTATGCGCCTCAGCGAGTGTTTACCACCGAAGAACGGGCGTCCATTACAGTATCAGGTGTGGGCACGCACCGTTTGCAGATTCGAGTGTACCAGGTGGATGAAAGCAAGATAGTGCGACACCACCTGAATGCAGTAAGCCCGCTTGCTCTAAAAGGCAAACCTGTTGGTAGTCCTCAGGCTGTTCTGCTGAAGCCTCCTTCCTCACGACGCCAGTATTACGCTATGGACGTACGCTTGCCCCGCTTGCCTGTGGGTATGTACCTGGTGGTGACCACAGACGCACGCGGTAATGCCCGGGTAAACCTGTTGTGGATATCCGATATCGGTCTGGTTGTGAAGTACGCTTCAGCGGGAAATACGGTTGCGCGCGTGGTGCGCTTGACAGACGGCAGAGGCGTGCCGGGCGCAAAGGTGGCATTGTACTGGCAAGGGGGCAATCCACCTGGAGAGGCTACTACCGATGCCAACGGTATTGCTACATTGCCTCCCTGTCCGTCAGGTTCTGGAATGGTCTGGGCGTTTAAGGGAGCGCACCGTGCGGCAACGTACCTTTCGCGAGAGGCGGCTTCCCGCTACGTACACTACCTGTTCACCGACCGCCCGGTGTATCGACCCGCACAGAAAGTGTATTTTAAGGGCATTGTCCGCGCGAGAGAAGAGAACGAGTATCGTGTGCCTCCGTTGAACGAGGCGAAAGTCGTTCTGTTGAACCCGGAAAGCCAGCAGATAGCAGAGCAAACCCTGCCTATCAGCGAACGAGGCACGTATGCTGGGGAGTTTATCCTGCCTGAGGAAGCCCCGCTGGGGGGGTACACCTTCAAAGTGTCCTATCTGAGCGCCGACCAGCTGGAGCCGGTCGAAGTAGTGGAATACGCAGGCGGTTTTGAGGTGCAGGAGTATCGCAAGCCGGAGTTCCGCGTAAAGCTGGAGCCTGCCCAGCCAGTGTACATCCGCGGTGAAACGGTCATCTTCCGACTGCACGCCGAGTACTATTTTGGCGCGCCGGTTGCTCAGGCGCGGGTGCGTTACTACCTGTATAAACGCTATCTGTGGGACTGGAGCTGGTGGGAGCAAGAGGAGGACGAATACCGCGAGCTGTATGATACGGAGGAGGAAGAGCAGCCATACTACGGCGGCTATGGCGAGCTGCTAACGCAAGGGGAGACCACTACCGATTCGCAGGGTAACGCCATCATCCGCATACCCGCACGCGCCCATGCGGAAGCCTGCAGCTACGCACTGGAGGTGGAGGTCACCGACCTGAGCCTGCGCACGGAAGAGGCTTCCGCCACGACAGATGTCTATCCGGCGGCGATACGGTTAGGCTGGCGGTCGGAGGCGTGGTGGCTGGAGCCGGGGCAAACGGGCAGGTTTCAGATTCGCGCCACCCACCCACGCACCAAGCAACCTCTCAGCACGACGGTCAAAATCGCAGCGTATCGCGTGCGGTGGTTGCGTCTCAGGGGCGCGGAGTGGAAGCAACGTACCGTGCGCACTGACGTGCAGGGTAGCGCCAGCGTGGATTTCACGCCGCCGCGCGAAGGGGAGTACCTGCTGCGAGCCTCCGCGACCGATACACAGGGGCGCACCGCGCAAAGCGAATATATCGTGGGCGTATACACCTCCGTGTACCGCGGCGAGCAGCTGGGCGCACGCCAGACACTGGAGCTCTTCTTGCACCGCAAGAACTATCTGCCGGGGCAAACGGCAAAAGTGCTGATACGCTCCTCCATACCCGACGCGGAGATGTGGGTCACGGTAGAGGGACGCAAGCTGTTCTCCTCGCGCGTGGTGCGTTTGCGCAATGGAGTAGGAGTGGTAGAGTTGCCGGCGGAATGGCAACATGCTCCTAACGCTTATGTGGCAGCCAGCCTTGTCAACCGCAAAACGCTTGTGCGTGTACAGAAGCTGCTTCGCGTAGTCCCGAAGGGCAAGTTGTTGCAGGTGGAAGTCTTGCCAGACAAAGAGCGCTACCTGCCCAACGAAGAGGCGGTGTACACCATCCGCACGCGCGACGACGAAGGCAAACCGGTGTCGGCGGAGGTGGCGCTGGGCGTGGTGGACGAAGCGATTTACGCTATCCTGCCCGACTACACGCCTGATATTCGCAAGTTCTTCTGGGGCGCCGCACCGAATGCAGTTAATACAGCGGTCTCCTTCGGAAGAGAGTACGCGGCAGGCGCGGCTAAAGAGGCAGTGCGTGCAATGGACGAGCAGATCCGCCGTCGTTTCGAGGACACCGCGTTTTGGAGTCCTGCTATCCTGACCGATAGCAACGGCGAGGCACAGGTGCGCTTCCCCATGCCAGAGAACCTCACCGAGTGGCGGGCTACCGCACGCGCGGTCACCGCCGATACCGCTGTGGGTACAGTGCGCAGCTACGCCAAAACGTTCAAACCCCTGCTGGTACGCCTGCAGACCCCGCGCTTCTTGACGCAGGGCGACCGTTCGGTGATTGCAGGCGTGGTGCATAACTATACAGAGAAGACACAAGACGTGCAGGTTTCGTTGCAGGTTAGCGGCTCTGCCCGCATTGTAGAAGGACAACGCAGGCGCATCACTCTGTCGCCTCAAGGGCAGGCGAGCGTGGAATGGACGGTACAGGCGGGCGCGGCTGGCGATGCGCTCTTTACGCTCACTGCCCGCTCAGCGGACGAGTTCGACGGCATGGAGTTGAAAGTGCCGGTGTATACGCGAGGTGTACCGCGCCTGATTGCGTCTGCGTCGTTGGTGGAAAAGGCAGTAGAGAAACAGTTCAACGTGGCAGCCGCGCGCGTTCCGGGCAGCCTGAAGGCAGTGGTGCGCGTTGCGCCCTCGTGGTTTGGCACGGCTATCGGCGCACTGGACGAGATTCTGACCTACCCCTACGGCTGCGTGGAGCAGACGGTGCATCCTATGCTCAGCGCGCTGCGCGTGCTGGAGGTGATGGACGCGCTGGGGCTGCAGGATGCCGAACGTCGCCAGCGTGCTCAAGAGGCGGTAAAGCGAGGCATCACCCGGCTCGGTGTGCTGCAGTACGCGGATGGCAGCTGGGGGTATACCGAGCACTCACCGGATAACGTCTTGTGGACAGCGCTTGCGCTGGATGCTCTGCAACGGGCGAAGGAGGCTGGTTTTGCCGTCTCGGAGGAGCGTGTCAGGCGCGGTACGAGCGCCCTGTTCCGTCTTCTCGCCGCTACGCAGTCTCAGCCGCCCAATCTAAAAGGGTTGCCCAGGACCAGGCGAGAGTTGCTCATGGCGCAATGGATACACCGGCTTAATGAAAAGGCGCATGCGCTGGAGACGGCGGCGCGAATCTCCCCGCGCTGGGCGCAGAAACCGCTGTTAAGGCTGTACGGACAGCGTGGTTATCTCGGCACGTCGTCGCAGTGTGCGCTGTGGATAGCGTTGCAGCGAACGAACCTATCCGCACAGGCAAAGCGGCTGCAGGAGGAGATACTCGCCCGCGCGATACAGACGCCGACCACCGCCTTCTGGCGTGAATCGCCCCCCCAGCTGAAGCGCGAGATGGAGTGGTTGTGGTATGCGCAGGATACCTACGCCACCGCCTGGGTAGCGAGCGTGCTGGCGAGGAGCGACCCGCGACACCCACTGCTGCCAAAAGCGTTACGCTGGCTGGCGGAGAAGCGGCGAGGGGAATACTGGCATTCGACGAACGACACTGCTCAGATTATCATGGCGCTGGTAGAGGCTGCGCAGAGGATGCCTCAGGCGGCAAGGGGTGAGCATCGGGCGCGAATCCTTGCAAACGGTGAGGTGGTGAAGGAATTGCGTTATGGAGCAGGGGACTGGTTGCGCCCGGAGGATGTGGTAGAAGTACCTGTCGCCCTGCTGCGGGATGGCGCGAATGTGCTGCGCATCGAACATGAGGGAGAGGGATGGATAGTGTCGTCGATGATGGTGCGTTATTTCGAACCAACGGAGCGCGTGCGAGCCGCTTCGCAGCAGCTGCGCGTGGAACGTATCTACCTGAAGCGTACGCCACGCAAACTCTCTCCGGAGGAGCGCAGACGGCTCATACGCCGCTACGGCGACGAGTCGGAGTACCTGTGGGACCTGCAGCCTGCAAAGGGTGCGTTCCGCCCCGGCGAGCAACTGATGGTGAAACTGGTCATCCACTGCGCTACCGACATCTACTACGGCGTTATCGACGACCCCAAGCCATCCGGCTTCGAATTCGTGGGGCGTGCGGCGGACGAGTACGATTGGGTATACTGGTACTCGCGCCGGGAGGTACGAGATGACCGGGTGGCGTACCTCTGCACGCGCATTCCAAAGGGCAAGAGCGTGATTACCTATGTGCTGCGGGCAGAGCGGCCGGGGCAGGTTCGCGCCCGGCCAGCGCAGGCATTCGGCATGTATCTGCCCGAAATCAACGGCAACAGTGCAGAAAACGCAGTGCGGGTGCAAGCGCGATGAAAGGGTTTGGGAGAACCTACCGCGCCATTGTAGAGCCAGATGACCCCAAAGGCTTCGTGGCGATATTGCCTGCCGTGCCCGGCTTGGTGGCGCACGGGGAGAGCGAGGAGGAAGCAACGCACCTTCTGTGTGACCTGTTGCGCAATCATCTCATCCGTTTGGAGAGCTCCGGACAGGTTTTGCCCGAAGACAACATCGATATCGTGTGGGATGAGGAAGACGAGGAGGCAGGGGCGAAGCTGGTTTCTATCGAGGTGTGACGGCAGTGGGCGAGGCGCTGATGCTATTTGTGCTCGGGGCGTTGCTGGCAGCGGTTCCTGTCTACCGTTTCGTTGGCTGGTGGATTGAGGGCAGCATCGCGGGCGGGGAGCTGGCGGTGCTGATATGTTCGTATCTCGGTTTGATGGGGCTGTTGCTCGTCAGTGGCAGCGCATGGATGGCGTTTATGGCGCTGGTGCTGCTCGTGTCGGGGTTAGCTATGTTGCCCTGGCTGGGTGAGATGTTCAATCGGCGCACCCTGCGCAAGATGGACGAGGAGGAGATGTATCGTGCGCGAGATGCGCTTGCCCTGAACCCTGAAAACCACCTTGTGCGCGTAGTGCTGGCGGAGAAGCTATACAAACTGGGCAGGCTGGACGAGGCAATTGAACACCTGGAGTATGCTGTGGAGAGTTCACCCGCAATCTCCCGGCTGGAGCGAAGTAAGCTGCAATACTGGAAGCGTGAGCAAGCGTTTGCCCAGCGCAAGCTGGTTCTCTGCCCGATGTGCGGCATGGAAAACCCCGGCGAAGCGGGGCGATGTGTGCAGTGCGGTAGCCCAATGGAGACCTTCGCCGCGTTGAAGGAGTGGGCGACACAGGAGCAGGCGGTACCGAAGGTGTTGAGAGCATGGTTAACGGTGATGGCAGTGCTAACGGTGCTCAGTTTTGTGTTCATGATGCTGCCTCTGGATTGGCAGGGAGTGGTGACCATAGCCGCGCTGATTGTAGGCGCGTGGTACTTCCTCAATCGGGTGAAAGCCTGGAAACAGACGGTATGACGCAGTATGCCATAGAGACCTACAAACTGCGCAAGGTGTACCGCTCTCGTCTGCGGCGGCAGAGCTTAGTTGCTGTGGACTCGCTGGATTTGAAAGTGCCGGAAGGGTGCGTGTTTGGTTTCCTCGGTCCCAACGGCGCAGGCAAGACCACCACTATCATGATGCTGCTGGGAAACGTCTATCCAACCTCGGGCTCTTTCCGCATCTTCGGGCATTCTATCGCCGATATGGGTGTGCGTCGGCGTATCGGGTTCCTGCCGGAAAAGTTCCAGTTCCACGACCTGTTAACTGCTGAGGAGCTGCTGGGGTTTCATGGAAGGCTGGCTGGGATGGACAGGCGTGCGCTGGCACGGCGCATACCAGAGGTGCTGGAGCAGGTGGGTTTGCGGGAGCGGGCGCGTTCGCGCGTGCGAGAGTTCTCCAAGGGGATGCAGCAGCGGCTGGGCATCGCGCAGGCGATCCTGCATGACCCCGACCTCGTCATTCTGGACGAGCCGACCTCCGCGCTGGACCCGCTGGGCAGGCGAGATGTACGAGACCTCATCCTGCACCTGAAGTCGCGCGGTAAAACGGTTTTTCTGAACTCGCACCTGCTTTCGGAAGTAGAAATGGTGTGCGACGAGGTAGCGATACTGCGGGCGGGGCAGGTACAACGGCAGGGCGGGCTGGATATGTTGCTGCAGGTGCATCCGGTGGTGGATGTAGAGTTACGCTCTCCTTCTGTACAGGTTATGCAAGCTGTTCGCTCGGTAGCAACAGTGCTCTCAGAGAACGGCACGCGCTTCACGGCAGAGGTGCAACGCGAAGAGGACATACCCGCGCTGGCTCGGCGCATTGTGGAGGCAGGGGGGGAACTGATGCGCTTTGCACCGCGCCGTGAGAGCCTGGAGGACCTGTTTGTGCGGGTGGTGGAGGAAGAGGCGAAGTGAGAGCAGTTTACCTGATAGCCTCGCTGACCCTGAAAGAGACGATGCGGCGCAGGTTGTGGGTGGCGTCCTTGCTGGCGTCGCTAGCGGTGGTGGGGTTTGTGTTCGTAGCGAAGCTGGGGGCTTCGGTGCGGGCGCATGACCCTATTGTGCAGAGCGTCGTGCCGCGCATCACGCTGATACTGGGGCTGGACGTGGTGAAGTTCTTCGGCTCGGTGATGGCGATGACGCTGGCATCGGGCGCCATCGCGCTGGAGATAGAGCGGGGGATGCTATACGCCATCCTGTATAAGCCTGTGCGTCGCTATCAGGTGGTGGTAGGTAAATGGATTGGCGTGCTGGTGTTTGCTCTGGTAAACACGCTGTTCTGGGCGGTGCTGCTGTACGCCTCCGTCCGTCTGATGATGGGCAAGGTGTATCTGGAGACATGGCGTGCTCCGCTTGTCGTGCTGTTGTATCCGGTACTTTTCGGTACGCTCACGTTGTTCTTCTCCACTTTCGCCTCAATGGGGTTGACGATTGCTCTGTCTATCATCTCTGCGGGCGTGGCATGGTCGGAGAAGCCGATGCGCGAGTTCGGCATCGTGTTTGATATCGACACGCTGTTGAATGTAGCGAATAATGTGCGCTGGATTGTGCCGATGAACCATCTACGTCGCTGGGTGCTGGAGGAGATGATGGTGGTCGTGCCGGAACGGATGCTGGCGAGCCAGCGATTTCAAGCGTTCGAGAACCCGCCCAGCGGTTGGGAAATCGGCTATGTCTTCGGATACATCGTGGTTGTGCTCGCGCTGGCGGTGCTGGTGTTTGGCAGGAGGGATGTGTAACTGATTCTACTTTTGCCTGGCACAGGGGGATGCTTCGCCCATGCTCAGCATGACGGCATTGGAGGGTCGCGCTCCGTCGCGACCATGATAGCGGACGCAACAGAGTGCGTCCCTCCAAATGTGGGCAGGCAACCTCTGGATGGTCGCGCTCCGTCGCGACCATGC
>JANWYZ010000084.1 GCA_025054895.1 bacterium
TGTGAAAGAGCTGGGTGTGGTAGAGCGTGTTGAATCAGGCGAGCAGGGAGCGCGGTTGGCGGTCGGTGCGCCTGAGATATCCGCCCGAGTGCAGGTTGGCGACAGCGTGGCTATCAACGGAGTATGTTTGACCATCGTCCGCAAAGAAGGCGAACGCCTGTGGTTCGACGCTGTTCAGGAGACGCTGAAACGCAGCAATTTGGGCAAGTTGAAACCGGGGCACAGGGTAAACCTGGAAGATGCTTTGCGCATGGGCGAGGCGCTGGGCGGTCATTTCGTACAGGGGCATGTAGACACTACTGGCACGGTGCGTCGGCTTGTCTCACAGGGCAACGCGGTAGTCATGACGGTTGGTGTGGGCGAGGAGTGGATGCGCTATGTGGTTTCTAAGGGCTCGGTGGCGGTAGATGGGGTGAGTTTGACGGTGGTAGACGTGGACGTGCGCGGTTTCAATGTGTGGCTGATCCCCCACACCCGTCGGGCAACAACACTGGGTTTTCGACAGGTGGGCGACGAAGTAAACGTAGAGTTCGATGTGCTGGCAAAGTATATCGAAAAGTTACTGCAAGCGCGGCAGCCGGGCGGTGGGGTAGATATGGAATTGCTCAGGCGGACGGGGTTTGTGGAGTGAAATGAATGAGCTCCCGTTCGCGAAAATGCAGGGCGTTGGCAACGATTTTGTGGTGTTAGCAGAGGAAACGGTTGTTTCTTTCTCTCTGCCAGACCTTGCACGTCGGCTCTGCCAGAGGCGGTTTGCTATCGGCGCGGACGGGCTGCTGGTGGTTGGGCGCGGTAGCCTCCACGCGGTGCGAATGCGCATGTTCAATCCAGACGGTAGCGAGGATATGTGTGGTAACGGCTTGCGCTGTGTCGCTAAATGGGCGGTTTTGCATGGCATCGCCGCAGGTCCCCGATTCTGGGTGGAGACAATCGATGGCGACAAACAGGTTGAGCTACTCTCTGATGGTATGGTGCGGGTGGAGCTGGGTAAGCCTCGCTTCGAACCGAAACAGGTTCCTGTGCTGGCGGAGAAGGCTCCAGCGATGGATGTGCCGGTGGAATTGTCCCACGGTACAGTACGCTTAACTTCGCTCTCCACCGGCTCCACGCACAGTGTGCTGTTTACCGACCAATTGCCTGGTGATGAAGTCTTCCTGCGTGATAGTCCGATGATAGAGAACCATCCGCTTTTCCCACAGCGCACGAGTGTATTGTGGACGGTGGTGGAAAGTCCATCCCGATTGCGTATGCGTATCTGGGAACGTGGGGTAGGGGAGACCTTAGCTTGCGGCACGGGAGCCTGTGCGGCGGCGGTGGCGGCGCAGCTGCACGGGCTGGCGGGCGAATCGGTGGAGGTGTACTCAGCAGGCGGGGTATTGCGCGTGCAGTGGCGAGCGGGAGAACCAGTCTATCTCACGGGTGCTGCCGAGCTGGTGTACCAGGGGTATTACCTGCTGGAAGAGGTGAAAGCGTGAGCGACTGGCGCAAGAAGGGCGCACCCGAGCCCATTGCCGCTTTGAACAGGGTACCTCTGCTGGAGTGCGGCGAGCCGCTGGTAGATATCCGTAAAGCCTGTCCGAAAGTGCGTGTGGCGCGAAAATGTATCCCATTCCTGCGGGCAACCGTAGCGGAGATGCTAAATCGCGCACAGGAGCTGTTGCCGACCGGTTACCAGCTGCGGGTAACGACCGCCTACCGCACTGTGGAGATGCAGAAAGAGCACTACGAGCGCTATTTCAACGAATTGCGTCAGAAACACCCGGAATGGAACTACGCCACTCTGCGCCGCATGACCAACCGTTTCTTCGCGCCGGTAGACCAAAAGGCTCCTCCCGGCCATTGCACTGGCGGAGCGGTGGACGTGCAGCTGCTCTCTTCTGGCGGGAGGCTGCTGGATGTGACCTCGCCTTATACGGGATGGCAGGCGGCTCCAACGTGGGTAGAAGGATTGACCCCTGAGGCGCGCCGTCACCGTATGATTCTGGTGGAGGCGATGTTAAATGCGGGTTTCAGCAATTGTCGTGATGAGTTCTGGCACTACTCGTATGGCGACGCCGCCTGGGCAGTGCGCGTGGGCGCACCTTATTGCATCTATGGGCTTGCCGAGTTGCCAGCGAAATGGCAGAAACGGATACGCAAATAGCGCAGCAGGGAGCCTTTCGGGAGTTGACGCCATTACTGCCTCCTGAGTTCTACGATGCGCTTGCGCTGCTGCATGCCGGCGAGTACTTCGAGTGCCATGAGGTGCTGGAAGAGCTGTGGCGCGAGGAGCACACATCTTTGCGCCTGTTCTATCAGGGTATTTTGCAGGTGGCGGTAGGATGTTACCACCTGACTGCGCGGCACAACCGCCGCGGTGGTATGAACAAACTCCGTGCGGGGTTGGTGAAACTACAGCAGTTTCCTGCGGTAATGGGATTGCTGGACGTAGAAGATTTACGCCAGCAGGTGCGAGCACTGCTGGAACAGGTAGAATCCATGAGCGACGAAGAGATAGCCAGACTGTCTCCGGAGCCGCTGTTGGGTGTTCGCTATTTGGGATAAATAGGACCAGCCGCCCTACCAGGGGCGGCTGGAGTGTGTAGTGTCAGGAGGGTGCTTTACTACCTGAGCAACGACAGTACCGCCTGAGGCGCGGCGTTCGCCTGCGCCAGCACTGCCATGCCTGCCTGCTGCAGAATCTGCAACTTGGTATAGTTCATCACTTCCTCGGCGACGTTGGTGTCGCGAATCGCGCTCTCCGATGCCGCCAGGTTCTCGCGAGCCACGTTCAACGAACGCATCGTGCTCTCCAGAACGTTCTTCTGGAACGCGCCGATGCTACCACGCAGCTGGCTCACCTGCGAAATCGCTTCGTCGATAATCTTAATCGCATCCTGCGCACCCTGTAGTGTGGTGACGTCGATGGAATTCAGCGACATGCCGGCGACGGTGGTCGTGCCCAGCTGGCTGGCTCGCACGTCCGACAATGCCACGCGAGCGGTCTGCCCCGAGTTGGACCCAATCTGGAACACCAGACTCTGCGCCGAGACCACCGCCACACGCGCATTGGTAATCGCCGTGCTGTTGCCTGCCTCCGTCAACAACAGGGTGTTGCCGTAGGCGTCTTTCACCTTCAAACCGCTGTCGCCAGAGGCGCGACCACCCGTGAACAACGCCGAGGTCACTCCTGCCGACGTGGTCACCTGAACCGTCACTACCGCATCCACGCCCGTGCTGGAGCTGGAAGTGCCGGAAGAGAACAGCAGCGTCGCGCTCTGGTTCGCCTGAACATTGAAGTTCGCTCCGTAGTTCACTTGCCGCAACACGATGACGCCGCTGCCGTTGCCTGCGCTGAACATCGCCCCCACGCCGGTTACGCTGGTTAGCGCGTTGATGCGGTCAATGAGCGTTTGCACGGTATCGTTGCCGGAGACGGTGATGGACTGTCCGTTGATGACCACGGTGCCTCCTGCGCCGTTGGTTCCGCCGCCGACGGTAGAGATAGAGGAATTGACGCTAACATAGGTGGCGGTTCCCAACACCTGAGCGCGGGTAGCCGCGGTGTTCACGGTGATGGTGACATCTCCGCTCTGCACGATGACGCCGTTGAAGGTGCTACCCATGAAAATCCCAGCCAGCCGCGCCGTATCGGTGACCTGGGCAGAGATGCCAGCGGTTCCATCCAGCAGTTTTTTGGTACCGAACTGCGTTTGCTCGGCGATGCGGTTGAGACTTTCCAGCGCGGAGCGGATTTGCGTCTGGTCCGCCTGCACCGCGGTCAGGTCGTTCACACCCGTGTTTGCCGCGTGTACGGCGAGCTGTCGCATGGTGCGCAGCAAGTTGTGGATTTCATCCAGCGCTCCTTCGGCAGTTTTCACCAGATTTGCAGCGTCTTGCGCGTTGGAGGTTGCCTGCGCTAATCCTACCATCTGCGCGCGCAGGTTTTCGGAGATGATTAGCCCTGCGGGGTCATCTGCGCCACGATTGATACGCAACCCCGAAGATAAACGCTCGATAGAGCGTGCGAACATCTCAGACGTGTTGCTCAGGTTGCGCAGCGCATTGATCGCGGTCGTGTTGGTGTTAATGCGCAAACTCATCGGCTATCGCTCCTCCTTGAACGGTAACTGTAGGCTTCCTGCCTTTTCCCAAAAATCGTTCAGCCCGCAAGATTGCTGGCTTGTCATCACTGATTATCGGTAAACTTACGGGGTTCTTTAGGGGAGAAGGGGTGACTTCTGTAAGTAAAAACTTGAAGAGGCAGATGAGCTATCTCTCGTGAGGATTTAATTCCACTCCTGTCAGAGGGAGGCGAGCGGAACGCCTGTGGTAATCAAAACATCGGCAGGCACTGCAGCTTGACTTCCCAACGTCTCGTTCCACGCTGCAGCAGGACTCGCTTGCAGGTTCCCTCCTCGCCTGCCAGCCATTTCTGCACTTCGGAAGGGCGCACTCCCTGCGTAGAACGTCCATCTACTGCCAGCACCTCATCTCCTCGTTCAATACCCGCTTCCCAAGCGGATGAGAGTGGAGCTACCCCCGCCACCTTCACACCTTCCATTGTCAGGTCCAGCACGATGCCCACCGTTGATGCGTCGTCCAGCGAAGCCGGCTTGGGCATTCTTTGCAAAACCACTGTGCGCATCGGGTAGTCGATAGTCAGCCGAAAGTGACGCAACAGGTTGTTGCCTATCAAACCGAAGCCTGCCTCAGAGAGTATCTGCACGGGCGCTCCCTTGGGGGCTGGTGAGGAGAACATCAGCGTCACGCCTCGAACGGTCTCCTCGCCGAGTTTGACCGAAGCGGCGCGCGCTGCGCGGGGGATACCTCCTGCGCCTCCCACACCCAAAGTCAGCCCTAAAGATGCCGAACGTGACGGCTGCCATTGCTGCCCCACCTCCGCTGGAAGGATGGTCATCGCTGCGCCGGTATCCAGCAACATCGGTACCCTGCCGATATCCTCTACCTCAACATCCAGCATCGGTACAGCGCCCATGAAGGGTACCCGCTTCGCCCAGCCAGCAGGCAATTTACCACCTGACCTGTCCAGCGTCAGCGTGCGTCGGTGGTAGTCTACGGTGACACGGAAGCGGTTGAGCACGTTGAAGCCCAGTATGCCGCCGAAGCGTTCGCCGCCAATCAAGCGAATTAGCCCCAGGTTGGTCACGGCTACCTGCAGGTCGCGTAATTTCACGCTGCCCAGCTGCAAGCTTGCTAATCTGGTTATCGAAGCCGCGCCCTGTCCCCCTGCGCCCAGCACGTTCATACTCTCTCCTGCAGGAAGACGCAGAGCCTCTGCAACCGGCTGGTCGATCACGGTGATTCCTGCGCCGGTATCCACCATCATCACATACTCGTGTCCGTTCAGCTTTACTTCCACAAACATCTCGCGCTGCGAGAAGCGGATGGGCAACGTAACGGGCAGTCCTGCGGGCGGAGGCAAAGGGGCAGGCGGTTTCAGCCTGGGCAACAGCGCTCCCTGCGGCAGGCGTTCTACCTGTTCCCAGCGCACTGTTTGGACGTGACGGTCGTCTTCATATACCCTGATCTCTGAGGGCAAGCGTGCGCCGTCCCACTCCTTCCATGCGGTGGGCATGATGATGAACTGCGTCGGTCGGCGGCGGAAATCATCGCTTTCGTGGTAGCCCCATGCCAGCAGGTTACCCTGCGCGTCGCAGTAAACATCCGATGGCGCGCCCGTATGCGGAACTATCTTGAGCCATCGAGCCTCACGCCCGTCAGGCAGAGTGGTGGTGCCGCAGTCTACCGCGCCCAGCTCCCCGCTCTTGGCGCGAAGAAGCGTTTCCTGTAAGAGCAGAGGGGAAAGCCTGCTAAACTGCTGCGCATCGCTGGCGTCGATGGGCAACACCAGCCCATGCTGTTTGCGCCATCCGGTAGCGCTTACGGCGTTGTACGCGCTTTCACTGACGACGCCGCCCACGCGCAGGGCGACATGGAAGTTCTCATCATGCACTGTCAGCGTTATTGTGCCCGTGTTGGTCATCGGGTAGAGCACCTGCACCGAACCGTGAAGGCGCAGCACAGGATGGACTACTCCGGGGGTGGGCGACGCAATTTGGGAAACAGCAACTGCTGCTGCTCCTATCAGCCACAGTACTACCGCAATCTGCCGGAGTCGATTCAGGCGCGCGCTCGCGCCGTTTCTAATTTCAACTGTCCACATGCGGCGGAAATGTCGTGTCCTTTCTCTACACGTTGTGTGACGGCGATGCCTGCCTCCTGCAGTACCTTGCGGAAGCGAGCCACGCGCGAGGATTCCGGGCGGGTGAAACCATCAGGCGTCTCGACCTGATTGAACGGTATCAGGTTGACATTGCATACCAGCCCCTTTACCAGCTTTGCCAGAGCGTGAGCGTGCTCTGGTGCATCGTTGACGCCGCGCAGCAGCAGATACTCGAAAGTCACCTTGCGCCCGGTGGTTTCAGTATAATAGCGTGCAGCATCAATCAGTTCTTGCACCTTCCACTTGCGCCCAACAGGCATGATGCGCGCGCGCAGGTCATCGTTGGGGGCGTGCAGGGAGATGGCAAGCGTGATTTGCAGGCGGTGCTGAGCCAGTTCGTAAATACCGGGCACAACGCCCACGGTGGAAACGGTGATATGCCTTTGCGAGATACCCACTTCCCGATTCAGCAACAGGACGCTTTTAACCACATCTGGCAGGTTCCACAACGGCTCGCCCATGCCCATGTACACCACGTGGCTGACGCGCTGACCGCTCAGCTGTTGGATAGAAAGCACTTCGTCCACCATCTCGCCGGCGGTGAGATTGCGGCTAAACCCCATCTGCGCAGTGGCGCAAAAGCGGCATCCCGCCGCACATCCTACCTGCGTGGAGATACATACCGCAGTTCGGTCATCATAGGGCAGGAACACCGCTTCTACGCGCTCGCCGTCAGCCAGTGCGAAGAGGTACTTCACCGTGCCGTCCGCCGAGCGCTGAGCGCGGACAACATCCAGCCGCTGCAGGAGGAGCAGGTCAGATAGAGATCTCCGCAGGCTCAGGGGCAGGTTCGTCATCTGGTCATAGGTGCGTGCGCCTTTGTGGTATACCCATTCTGCTATCTGCTGGGCGCGGTAGTCCGGCTGCCCTAACGTGCGCACCACTTGCAGTATCTCCTCGCGCGTTGCGCCGGGCAAGACGGGCATGGGGATTACTCCTCCACGATAATCGGCACAATAAAACAACCGTCACGCTGGTCGGGCGCGTTGGCGAGAACCTCTTCCTGAGGTAAGGAGGGCTGTACTGTATCCTCACGGAATGCGTTGTACACCGGGAACGAGTGGGCGGTCGGCTCTACGCCGGCAGTGTCCAGTTCCTGCAGTCGCTCGAATTGCGCCATCAGGTTATTGATGTGCTTCTCCATCTGGCGCATCTCCTCTTCGCTCATCGCCAACCGCGCCAGCCGTGCTACATGCGCTATCTGCTCTAAGGTCAACCTCTGTGCCATCGCTGTACCCTCTTTGTTAGTCTCCGGGTGTGTGCGTCAGGACGATGGTATCCAGCGTCCGGTCGTGGTATACGCGCCGAATCGCCTCTGCGAACAGGTGTGCCGTTGGTATCACCGTTACGCGGGGATGCTGCTGAGGCTGGGAATAGTATCGGTGATCGCCAGCTCCACCACCTGCGGTTGCATCACCCTTTGCAACGCATTGCCTGCAAGCACCCCATGAGTTGCTGCTACCCGAATCTCTGGCACGCACCCTTGTCGAATCAACGCCTTCACACACGATTCTACCCGTTTTCCCGTCACTATCATATCCTCCACAATCAACGGTTTCAAGTTCTGCACATCACCAGCGAATCGGATGTGCGTCGGGTTTTCGGTGCGTCCAGCGCGCGCATACGCAACTGCCAGCGGCGCCCCCAGCTTCTGCGCCACTGCCCGCGCCAGTCTTACTGCTCCTGCGTCGGGAGCAACTATCACCAGGTTCTCTACCTCCCATCGCGTGAAGTGCTGTGTCAACAGGGATATCGCGCTCAGGTCGTCTACCGGAATGTGGAAGAAGCCAGTAATAGCCTCTGCATGCAGGTCCATCGTGATCACGCGGTGCGCCCCGGCAGTGGTTAACATATCCGCAACCACTTTGGCAGGCACAGGGTCGCGCGGAGTGTGCTTCTTCTCCTGCCTGGCGTATGCGTAGTAGGGTACCACCACCGTCAGACGCGCAGCGGACGCACGTCGCAGGGCATCCAGCAAGATGAGCAGTTCCATCAGGTTGTCCTGTACTGGTGGACAAAGGGACTGCACAACAAACACATCACACCCGCGCACGGTCTCGTGACACTCTACGCGCACCTCTCCATCGCTGAAGCGATGCACCATCAGTGATCCCAGCGATACCCTCAGCTCACTGGCTATCCGGCGGGCAAGCTCAGGGTTTCCGTTGCCTGCAAACAGCTTAAGCGGTCGGCGTTGCCTCATGAAACGGTGGAAACGGGGACGGCACAAAGCGCCGCCCCCAGAGTCTTAGAAGCGGTAACCAATCAGAATGGTGGTGCTATCCCCACGGAAGTTCAGCTCTTTGCCAGTAAGATGGTAGTTCAGCTCGACGAACAGTTTCTCATTGATGTCGTAGCCGAACACCAATTTGCCGCCAAACACGGTCTTCGCGCTAACGCCAGTGGGTTTTAGCACGTAAGCGCCTGCGCCAAAACCGACGTAACCCTTAAACTTCTCGGTCGGGTCTACTGAAAATACCTGTGTAAGGGTGACGGCGGTAATGCTGGACGTCTGACCGCCCTGGCTGCGGGTGTAGTAGTCCACGCCCAAAAACAGTTCACCTTCACCGATAAGCGAACCGCCGCGCAGCTTCACGTCCGCGCCGACAGCCAGCCACACATCGCCAACAACGCGCATACTGGCGCGGTTCACCACATTCGCGCCTACACGCACGCTTACGTCGGTCGCAGGGTTATCGAACTGCGCCTGAGCCTGCTGTTCTGCCAGAAGCCCAAACGCCAGCGCCACAGCAAACAGCGCTGCAAGACGAGACAATCCTTTCACTCACTCTCCTCCTTTTGCCGAATTCACGGTGAAGGCAGCAGCCTTCCGGGTTGCCTGCCGCCTCGCCAGCATTATACGTCTTCGCCATGCTTTTGTCAAATCTCCTGCTCCGACCAGAGTGATCTGAGGGTTTGAAGGGGGACATTGCCTTGCGACCTTCCAGCGAACCCACCTGCGCGGGTTCAAAAACCGGCGGAGGCGGGTTTCTCTACCTCATAGCTTGCCATTTGGATAGCGGGTCGGGGATGTTCACAACCGAGCGGGGTTGCCCGGCTTTGTCCGACATGACGCGGATTTGCCTCCGTCTCGTCGTGAGGTCGTAGCTGAACGGGGCGTCGGTAGGAGCTGCGTTTTACTCACAACGCATCTGCTATCGACTCAAACACTGGTTCCGCTACGTAGATGGGCGAGCGAGTGCGCAGCGCCAGGGCAATGGCGTCACTGGGGCGCGAATCGATCTCCAGGCTCTCCCCGTTGCGCACAATGGTGATTTTGGCGTAGAAGGTGCTTTGCCACAGGTCATCCACAATGATGCGCTCTACAGAGCCACCGAGGCGTTCGATCACGTTTTTAAGCAGGTCGTGTGTCATGGGGCGGTCGGGCACATCGCCTTCCAACGCCATCGAGATGGACAGAGCCTCGTATTTACCGATCCAGATTGGAACGCGGCGTCCGCGGTTGTCCTGCAATAGCACGAAGAACTGAGGGGGTATGCCCGACTCCTGGTGCTCGTATACGCCCACCACGCGCACCTCTTTCTCATCCAGACGGCGAGGTTCGATGCGGTCGAGCTCGTCGAACTCGTCCGATGGATTATTATCGTCTTCCCAATCGTCAAAGATGTCGCGGAAACGTTCGCTCATGTTCAATCCCCCCGCAGCGGTCCGCGTGTGCTCAGTCGGTCTCTTTAATATTCTCCACCACCCGCAGGAACTCCTCGTTCGAGTTGGTATGGGAGAGCAAACCGATGAGCTGCTCGATGGCTTGCATAGGTTCCATCGATGCCAGCATACGTCGCAGTTTCCATACGCGGCGCAATTCCTCTTCGCTAAAGAGCAGTTCCTCGTGGCGCGTGCCAGAGCGGTTGATGTCGATAGCCGGGAAGATGCGTCGCTCCGCCAGACCACGGTCCAGCACCAGCTCCATGTTACCTGTTCCCTTGAACTCTTCAAAGATGACATCGTCCATGCGGCTGCCGGTGTCTACCAGTGCTGTGGCTAACACGGTGAGGCTACCACCTTCCTCGATGTTGCGTGCCGCCCCAAAGAACCGCTTCGGGCGATACAGGGCGGACGGATCCAGTCCACCTGATAACGTGCGACCGCTGGGGTTCACGGTGAGATTGGACGCTCGCGACAGACGGGTGAGGCTGTCGAGCAGGATCACCACGTCGCGCTTTGCCTCCACCAGACGCTTCGCCATCTCCAGCACCATATCCGACACGCGCATGTGGTTCTCGGGCATCTCGTCGAAAGTAGAGCTCACGACTCGCCCCTTCACCGAGCGGCGGATGTCGGTTACCTCTTCCGGACGCTCGTCTACCAGTAGCACCAGCAACACGATTTCGGGATGGTTGGTAGTGATGCTGTTGGCGATGGTTTTCAGCAGGGTAGTTTTACCCGCCTTGGGCGGCGACACAATCAACCCACGCTGCCCCTTGCCAATAGGCGCAATCATGTCGATCAACCGGGCGGAGATGTTCTTGCTGTCGGTCTCCATCCGGATACGCTCGACGGGATAGATAGGAGTCAGGTCATCGAAATGCGTGCGATGGCGGGCGTACTCAGGGTCCATACCGTTGACCAGCTCCACCCGCAGCAAACCATAGTATTTCTCGTTCTCCTTAGGTGGGCGCACCACTCCCATCACGGTATCGCCCGTCTTGAGCCCGAACCGCTTAATCTGGGTCTGGGAGACATAGATGTCGCCGCTACCGTCGGCGGCGAAGTTGATGTCTCTGCGCAGGAAACCCCATCCATCGGGCAAAATCTCCAGCACGCCTTCTGCCATGATCTGACCGTTGGAGTCGGTGTGTGCCTGCAGGATGCGCTGGATGAGCTCCTGTTTGCGGATGTTGTCTTCTACTTCCAAGCCCCTGTCGCGGGCAATGGTATGTAGTTCTTCCAGTGATTTGCGGTCGAACTCCGCGAGGTCAATCGTTTCCATGCCGGTTTTCACCTTTCACCGTGTGGATATTGTTCGGACATCGCCTCGTACCGTGCATATTCACGAGGTCGGGATAGTTTGTGAGGTCTAATGGTTATCACCTGCAATCCAGCAAAAGCTCCTGTGCTTTCCGTACAGGTCGAACACCCGTGTCTGGGAAACTGGAAAAATCCTCTGGTTGCTTTGCG
>JANWYZ010000085.1 GCA_025054895.1 bacterium
ATGTACCCCGGACTGGCGGTAGCGATAGCGGTGTATGCGGTGGGATGGGTGTTTACCGCAGTCGATGGGCAGGCACAAAGCACCTTCCCTGCGCCCTCTGAACGGGCTTGAGTATACGCACACCTCGCCGCGGTCGCCTTTCCGTGTCTTGCGTTCCGATAGCCCAATTCGGTATCATAAAGACGGACTAGAACACTCCGCGTCACGCCGTAACCGGCAGGAGGGAAAAACGTTTCTACACACTGCATGAGCAGCTTTACTTTCCTGACTGGCGCGCAGACAGTGCAGCGCCCCAAGACACAGTTGCGCATCACAGACAATCTGGACGAGTTGCTGGCGGTATTACCGCCACAGGTTCGACGCGCCCTGGAACAGGAGCCAAGCCTGGAGGACTTGCTGGAGGTGATTTTAGACCTCGGGCGGGAACCTCAAGCACGCTTTCCTGACCGCACCTTGCAGCTGAGCAACATGGAAGTGACCGAGGCGGATATCGACTATGTGGTGCAGCGTGTGGGCGCGTTCGGCAAGGACAACCGCGCAGGCATCGAGCGCACCCTCCACCGTATTTCCGCCATCCGCAACCGGCAGGGGCGTATCATCGGCTTGACCTGCCGCGTGGGGCGAGCGGTCTTCGGCACCATTGACATCATTCAGGACGTGATTGAACGCGGCAAAAGCGTTTTGATGCTCGGACGCCCCGGCATCGGCAAGACCACCAAGCTGCGTGAAATCGCGCGGGTGCTCGCCGACGAGTTCAACAAGCGCGTGGTGATTGTGGACACCTCTAACGAAATCGCTGGCGACGGCGACATCCCACACCCCGCAATCGGCATGGCGCGACGGATGCAAGTGGCTTCACCCGAGCTGCAGCACGCGGTGATGATTGAGGCGGTGGAGAACCACATGCCGGAGGTGATCGTCATCGATGAAATCGGCACAGAGGCGGAAGCCTTCGCCGCACGGACCATCGCCGAGCGTGGGGTGCAACTTATCGGCACAGCACACGGCAACTCCTTAGAAAATCTGCTGATGAACCCTACCTTGTGCGACCTGGTAGGGGGAATTCAGGCGGTTACCCTCTCTGATGAAGAGGCTCGTCGACGCGGCACGCAGAAGACAGTGCTGGAACGCAAGGCGCCGCCCACCTTCGACATCATTATCGAGATGATTGAGAAAGACAAGCTGGCAATCCACCACGACGTGGCGAGTACGGTAGACCGCATCCTGCGCGGGGAGACGCCTCGCCCTGAGGTGCGCGTGCGTCTGCCGGATGGCACGATTCAGGTCGTGCAGGCTGGCGACGCTCCCGAACCGATACGAGAGACGGGAACCTCGGTCGTCCGCTCCAGCGCATCTAAGGAGCGCAGGCAGCTGCCGTCCACTGTGCGCATCTTTCCGTACGGGGTGAGCCGCAACCGTCTGGAGCGCGCCATCCGCGAGCTGCGCGTGCCCGCCTATATCGTGCGCGATGTACAGCAGGCGGACGTGGTGATTGCGCTCAAGGCGAACGCCCGACGTGAGCCTGCGCGGATGAAAGAGGCATCCACAAGGGGATTGCCAGTGTACGTGGTGAAGAGCAACACTTACGCGCAGATTGCCGGTAGCGTGCAGGACATTTTCGCCATGCGTCCGCCGGAAGGCTGGGAAGACTCGGAACCTGCGCTCGACCCCACCGAAGCCGCTCTGCTGGAAACGGAGGCGGCGATTCAGGAGGTGTTGCGTACCTCGATGCCAGTAGACCTCTCTCCGCAGAACAGCTACGTCCGCCGCCTGCAACATCAGCTGGTGGAGAAGTACCGACTGGTGTCGGAGAGCGTGGGAGTAGAGCCAAACCGTCGCGTGCGCATCTCACCGCCAACGTGATGGGCGCGTTATTCTTCACTTTTGAGGGCATCGAGGGAGCGGGCAAGAGCACGCTTGCCCGCTGGCTTTCACAGCGTCTCCAGCAAGAAGGCGTCTCCGTCTGGTTTACGTACGAGCCCTGGCACCCGTGTTTACGCGAGGTGTTATTAGGACAGAGTGACCTGAGGCGTGAAGAGGAGCTGCTGCTATTTCTCGCCGACCGCGCTATCCACACCCGCCACATCAGTCAGGCTCTCGCCGAGGGCAAAACGGTGGTTTGCGACCGCTACGCCGACTCCACGCTGGCTTATCAGGGCTACGCACGCGGGATAGACCTCGAATGGGTACGGCAGCTGAACCGTTTCGCCACCGCTGGTTTGCAGCCCGTGCGCACCTATCTGCTGGACCTGCCAGTGGAGATGGGTTTGCAGCGTCAGCGCGAGCGCAACCGCATCGGGGCAGAGGAGATAGCCTTCCACGAGAGGGTGCGCAACGGGTTTCTGGCGGAAGCCCAGCGCGAACCGCAACGATATCTGGTTCTGGACGCTACACAACCGCTGGAGGAGTTGCAAAAACTGCTTTGGCAGGATACAGCCAGGTTGCTTGGATAAGGCGTCAACAACGGTCGCTAACGAGACGACAAACCGTACGCCTCAGGTGACGCGCGGAGTACAGCTCCTCAATTGCCCTGTGCGCGTTCCCATTCTTGCTGCTGGCGAATGGCTTCCTCCAGGGTATCCAGCGCAGGCGAAGGTTCCAAACGCGCCTTGCGGTAGTCGGGGTCGTTGGGGTCTTTCGCCTTCTCCGGATCGAAGATGCGCGCATCTACCGGCAACGCCTTATACGGCGTGAAATCCGGCTCGGTGGTGAACATGTCCGCCAGGTCGTTTGCAGCAGCGTCGTACAGGTTCAGGTAAGGAACGCCCAGTATCAGGTACATGGTCTTCATGATGCTGGCGATGCTGCTCTGCCGATGCGAGACGTAGCCGCGCTTTGCCCAGGGGCTCACCACCAGTAGCAGGCTACGATGCGCGTCCACGTGGTCGATACCGCTTTGCGCGTCGTCTTCGGTGATGAAAATCGCCATTTCTCTCCACCAGGGGCTATGCGACAGTGCCTCGATCACCCTGCCCAGCGCGAGGTCGTTGTCTGCCATGTACGACTCCAGATACGGGTATCCCTTTTCGGGGCGAGGGCGCGCCCCATGGTCGTTAGGCAGGAAGATGTACAGGAAGCGCGGTAGTGGTTCCCTGCCCGACAGGTACTTCTCGCGCAACTCCTTCAGGAACTGGTCGGCGCGATACTGGTCGGGGATGTTGGTGTTGTATTCGGGGTACTCACGGCAGGTGTTCTCGTAAAGCACCTGCGGCATCGGGATATTCACGGGCAGACGCATCCCTGTAGGCTTCATGTCCTCATCCGCTGAGCCACCTGCGAACTCGAATCCCTCGCCGTAGTTGCGGAAGGTGACCCCGTTGCGATGGAGATGTTCCCACATCGAGCCGTGCTCCAGGTACTCCTCGGGGGTGAGCGAGGAGTTGGACTCGAACAACGCCAACCTGCCAGGCGCTTTGCTTCGGCGAAAATCCGCCCCGCCACCGTAGCCAGCCGAGGTGATGGTCTCCACCCAGTGCGTCGGGTACACGCCTACCAGCCAGCGATGTCCGTCCGCCGAGTGGTCGCTGTCTACGTAGAAATTGTCGCTGATGGCAAAGCGCTGCGCCAGCGCGCGGTGGTTGGGCATGACGTTCACGCCTTCATGCTCCGCGACCTTCCGATTCACGCCGAAGCGCGCCAGCGTGGGGTCGCCGTTAACGCCCGGCAGGTCGCCGAACACCTCGTCGAAGGTGCGGTTTTCCTTGGTAATGAACACCACGTATCGAATCTTCTCCGAAGGCACTCCCGCCACTGTGGGGATGGGGTGTCCCTTTGGTCGCGTCACCTTGACCGGCGCGAAGCCGTTGTTCGCGATGACTTGGCGCGTCAGGTCGCGCAGCTCGCGGTCAGTGGGCGTGTCCATCAACGATACAGTACCCTTCATCAACCTGCCGATGCTACGCCCTTCAGGACCGGGCGTGAAGTTCGCACCGCCGTTAGGCCCTGCGCCGAAGCCTTTCGCGTTGGCAACATATAGCTTCTTGCCGTCAGGCGAAACGCATACGCGCGACGGATACCAGCATACAGGAATATGCCCTAACACCTTGCCTGTGCGCGCGTCCAGCACGCCTACCGCGTTGATGCCCGACTCCGCCACGTACAATCGCCTGCCATCGGGGGAAAGCGCAAGCCCGAAGGGCGCTACACCGCGCAGGTGACGTAGAAAAGGCGCAACTGCCAGCAGGGTGCGCCACTTGCGCCGATGGGTGCGCAGGTCGTACGCCTCTACGGTGTCGTTCGTGGAATTGCTGACGTACACCGTGTCTTCGGAGACCGCCAGCGCGGCTGGGGCGCTACCCCCTATAGACTCGCCCACCAGCAAGCCTGTCTTGATTTTCACCACCACCTGCGGTTTCAGCGGATTGGTCAGGTCGATCCCCCACACCGAGCAGGCTTCGGGCACATTCGGGTCGCCCAACCCGGGTACACGTCTGCCCTCCACCACCGTGCCTTCCTTTGCTTCGCGCGACGGGTAGCCGAAGGGCGGGAAGGGAATGCCACGCGGGTCGTCGCCCGGACGGGTTTCTATCAGGGAGTACTGGAATGTGCCGATGTTTGCCACGTAGGCTCGTGAGCCGTCGCGCGTGAGCGTTAACGCGAAGGGGTTTCGTCCTACTCCTACCGAAGCGACGGGTTTGAGCGTGCGTGTATTCACCACGATCAGGCGGTAGTTGGCGAGGTCGAGCACGTACAGCCAGCGTCCATCGGGTGAAAGCGCGATGTCGGTGGTGAAAGCGTCGGGGTGCTCGTCAGTGCTCAGAACAACGCGCTCCAGACGTTCGCCACTGCGGAGTCGGAAGACTATCAGGCTACCATCGTTTCCACCGGAGGCGTACAGACGGTCTCGCGCTGTGTCTACCGCCGCGCCGATGAAGGTAGCGGGCAATATCTCCTTCTCCGTATTTACCGAGGGCGGTATCTGCGACACCTGCGGTTCCTCGCTATCCGGGTTGCGAATAATACTCAGTGAGAACGGAGCCGTACCGCCGTTGACCGTCACCAGTACCTTGCCATCTCCGCTCAACGTCATGCCGTAAGGGTGTGGAGCCACTCGAATCTGCTTGCCTCGTGGGGTTAGCAAACGTCCGTTGGGCAGGACGGTGACGCCTTCCGGTTTCATTTGGGCAGTGCGCTCGCCTGCGGGAGCCTGCAGCATAAACCGGTCTACTCGTGCAGGGGCGGCGATAACCGTGTGAATCGTCGCCAGCGAAAGTATTAGGGGAAGTATCAGGCGCATGTTTGTCTCTCCTGATGTGATATATCTGGCATCTCTATTGCTCCAGGAGGCGAAGAGCCTCTGCCTGATAGCGTTGCTCTTCCTCTGTTGTCGCGCGACACTGCACGCACTGCTTCCAGTACTGACGAGCCAGCTCTTCCTTTCCCAGCTGGCGCGCTGCCAATCCTGCGTAGAAGAACGGCGCAGCATCCGCGGGGCGCGCCGGCTTGCCAACCCCCAGATGATGCGGATACTCTAAAGCTTTCTGGAAGCATTCCAGCGCTCCCCACCACTGACCTTGTTGGGTTAGCTGATGTCCCTTGCCCATGTAGGCGCTCACCCAGATAGAACGGATAGAGGTTTCTCCTTCGGCAACGTGGAAGGTGCGTGAGTTGAGTATCTCGATTGCCTTGTCGTATTGCTGGTCTTCCACAAGCATTCGAGCGTACCATTGCGCCATGCGGTTTTCCTGCAATACCTCTTTGGGGGCACGGCGCAACCGGTACAGAGCGTGAGAGGCTGCTCGCAGCTGCGCCGTCGCTAGCGTCTCACGCTCCAGCCACAGGTAGTGGTCGGTTGGCTTAAGCGATTTCGCCTTCTCGTAGTATCGCCCCGCTATCCCGTGCAGGTTGCTGTAGCGCGCTAACGCCATGCCCACATTCCGATACAGCGTTGCCAGAGGAGAAAAGTGGTGGGGAGGCTTTGCACGCAGGCACGTCCTTGCCAGTTTGCCCCATGCGCTACGGAAACGGTATTCGCCTATCCCCTCTGCCGAAACCTCGCCCCTTGCCAGCGCGGCGTCTACCGCTTCGGCGTCCAGCACACGGAGCCACTCCAGCAACGCCTCGCCCGGTCGGCGGTGCGCCATCAGCCAGTTGCCCAGCGCGTAGCGCGCCAGTGGGTCATCAGGGCGAAGCGCAAGCACTTCACGCAGAGCCAGGTAGTCCTCGATGCGCCAGGCAAACAGGTACTCCGTGTCGCTGCGCGAGGCCAGCAGGGCATGTTCTGCTGACTGCGCGCGCACTCCTGTGCGCGCAGACGCTAAAGCCAGCAGGTAGTGGGTGCTTGCCGTTTCGGTCATCCCCAGACGAGAGGGGGATTCCAGAATGCGTACAGCGTCATTGAGGCAGCCAGCGTGCAGATAGTCGCAGGCGACCTCCTCGAATGTGTGCGGTTGCACCACCAGTGGGCGCAGCAGATTCACCGCATCTGCTTCGGGCGAAGCGGGCGTGGTCAAGAAAGCCTCAGCGCGCAGCAGGGGTTCCAGCGGCGCAAGCAGGTGTACCTGTAAACGTACTTGCGACGCCTCCTCCAGCTCCCCTCGCAGGCGCAGCGCAACCGCCCGCATCATCCATGCTTTGATGTCCGCCGCATTGTACAGCAGCGCCTCGGCGAGCAGGTCATCCGCGCGGGTGTAATCTGCCCGGCGCATCGCGCATAGCCCCAACAGATACAAAGCCAGTCCACGATACTCGGCGCTGCGTCGCAGGGGATACAGGTACTCTTCCGCCTCCGCCTCTCTACCAAGGTACATCAGGCAGAGAGAGCGCAGATACATCGCCTCACTGTTTTGGGGGTCGCGTACCAGCACGCTCTCCGTGTGCTGCAAGCACTCTTCGAATCGCCCGTCCTCCAGTCTCAGGCGAGCGAGGGCGTTCGCGGCTTGCAGAGAGCCGTGCGACTGCGCGGTGCGGTACTCCAAATCCGCCTCGTCCAGGCAATTTGCGCGCTCAAGAGCGTCTGCCTTCAGGTACACGTCGTCAGCAGAACGTGCTTTGCTAAGAGGCTGTATCGTCGCCTGCTCACGCGCCGGCTCCGTATTGGCGACGGCTTCCAGTACAGGCTCCCTGCCGCTTGTGGCGATAATGACCTTTAGCGGCATTTCAGCAATCTGAGGCAGGGTGAATTGCCAGCTGTTCGCACGCTCGGGGTAGAGGTCTACCCGCTGTTCATGCACCACATCCTCCCCGTACTGCAGGATGAGTCGGTGGTTGGGGCGCGAGGATGTACTGTGGAAACGCACCTGCAGCTGTTGCGCTTGCAGTTGCACGCTCAGCGCGCCCTCTCGATTGGCAGCGGATACCACACCCGCCAAACCACGAACAGGGTACCACGCCTCTTGCCAGCACTCCAGCGAGTGAGGGGGTATCCAGTGCCAGATGCTCTGATCCTCGAACCTGCCGACCTGAATCTCCACGTAGGGGACGGACCGGTCGTCGAGCCGTTCTGCCCATACCTTACCGTCGTCTGCTGTGCCCCATGTAAACAGTTTTCTGCCGCGCACATCGCGCCAGTCGGCGACGTGCAGCAGCCCCACGTCTTCGCGCAGGTCGTATCCACCGAAGAAATCTCCGCGAAAGTCGTGTGCGAACACACTGGAAGCACAGTCGTAGCTGCGGTAGAGGCTCAGCTCCATGCCGTCATCGGTGATAGGGAAGGACAGGGTGGCGCGCGCCTCGCTCAGGTCGCCTTCCCAGTTACGCACAGAGGTGGCAGGTAGTATCCATTTCCAGTGCTCATTCGCTGATACTGCACAGTTCGTCCAGAAATAGAAGCGCTTCTTCAGCTCGGTGCGGTTGAAAAGACGGATATCGGTCTCCATAAGCGCTTTGTCTGGATAGAGGCTAATGCCCACCATCCACATCATGCGCGTCCGACGACAGATTTCGCCAATCCATATCGTGCCTTTCTCCTCCTCCTCACGAGGGGGCTCCAGAGTATGCCACACCGGCTGGTGAGTAGTGTAGCGATGACCGATGGGGAAATTAAACTCGATGCCCCCGGCAATCCATGCGCCCGTTAGTCCGATGAGCGCAGGCTTAATGGAGGGAGGCTGATGCAGACACTCACGCTCGCCGATTTTATCATAAAGCGACCATACACGTCCGCCAATCTCGGGCAATACCATCACGCGCAGGTAGGCGTTTTCCAGACAGAGGGCGCGGTACTGGCGAGGCTCCGCCTCCTCGCTCAGATGGTCTAACAGCGCATACGGATACACCTCCCAGTAGCCCTTGCGGTGGAAGGGAGGATGTGGATTGGCTTTGCCCACAGGGTAGGTGGGGATGGTTACCGTCTCTTCCCAGAGATGCACAGACATGCATTCGCTCCTCACTGGCGCAGTATCGCGCAGATAGTTGCCAGCATGTTTGTTTTGCGGGACAAAGAGAGTTTCCTGCATATCTCATCGTAGCACGCGCATCTTGCGCGTGAATCAAGGGCGGGACGCCTCGTGGCATGTGCATCCTGCACGTGGGATCACGGGCGGGGACGCCCGTGCTACGGGGAATACCCCGCAACTCGGCGTCCAACAGTGCGCCTAGTGAATCAGCGACGCGGTATAGCGCTACTCCCTCCCCGGCGCCTATTGGTATGACACTTCAACCCTCGTGAAAGCTTCGCCCTGCCTCTGCCAGGGTGTAGGGAAAGACATCTATGCTATTGCGAGCGCGTTGCAGGTCGGAATTCGCCTGCTCCATCCAGTCGCGGCTGCGTTTCATTTACATCCCTCCGGCGTACGGAGCACACAGGGGGTCGCCAATCACCATATCTTTCCAGAACAGATAAGGCGTCGCCATCCAGAAGCTCTCGGCAAGGGTATAGCCATCGGTGTAACGGTCAAAGAGGATATCGGCACGGCAGAGGGCATCGGCATACGGTTCGGACACATATCCCTTGACGCCTGTCACGCCCGCCTTGATCAGGTCGGCGATAAGCGATTGTCCTTTATCGGTCGGCAGGAAGGTGCGCGCGCTGGTCGAGACGGCGGTTTCAGCGATCGCACCCGGCAGGAAGGTGTTGCTCAGGTACAGCTCCTTTTTGTATTGTGGGTCGTTACTGCCCCACGAGTAGTAGCCCATCAGCCCTTTCTGGTTGCCCACGAACTCCTTCGTGTCGTCCAGCAGCACGCGCAGTTCCTTTCGCTGAAGTATCTGCGCGGCGCGGCGCATCGATTCGTTTACCTCGCCGTACGCGCTGCGCTGGTGCGAAGGGCTGATGTCCAGCAGGAACAGACCATTAGCTCGCCGCGCTTTCAACGCGCGTTCCAGCAAAGCGTCTGCATCGGTGAAGGTGTAGCCGTCCAGCCGTGAGGCGAGATACAACCCACCATATCGTGTAGAGGAGAAGGTTTCTTTTTTCCCAAAGTACGGATTGCGGCTGCGAGGCGACAACGACAGGTTCATACACATCAGCAGGCTGTCCACCGAAAAACCCCGTTGGGCGGTCTTAATAGGCACTCCCTTGACGATGAGCAGGTAGTCTATCTTATCGACGATGTTGCGTTCGCGCAGCGCCTTGCGCACGGGCGACTGGATGTCGGTAAGGTAATCGCCCTCGGGGATGCTTTCGGAGGCGGCGCATTGCAGCAGGATGAGGTGCTCCTCCGGTACCGCCCGGTCGCGACAGTATTGCCGCGCCAGCTTTTCCGACGGGGTCAGCGCACGATTGGCAATAACTGCCACTTTGCGTCCGGGCGGGTTCGCCAGCGGTTGACTTCGCATGGCTCATCCCTCAGCTTCCCATAGCGCGCGCCCCTGCCATCGTCGGTGCGCTAACCGGGCGCTGCATTTGAGGCTGGTCCATTCCCAGCAGCGCATTGAACTCCTTGATGTCTTTCGCCTTTGCCAGCGCCTCTTCATAAGTGACGATACCACGCTTCACCAACGACGCCAGCGACTGGTCCAGAGTCATCATACCCTGCTTGGTTCCCGTTTGTATCAGCGAGGTGAGCTGGTAGGTCTTCGCTTCACGAATGAGGTTGCGCACGGCGGAGGTGCCCACCAGCACCTCAAACGCTGCTATACGTCCCTTGCCATCCGCTCGTTTACATAACGTCTGCGAAATCACGCCAACCAGGTTCACCGACAACTGCATCCGGATTTGTTGCTGCTGGTAGAGCGGGAACACGTCGATGACGCGGTCTACCGTTTGCACCGCATCGGGCGTATGCAGAGTACCAAAGACGAGATGTCCTGTTTCGGCGGCGGTGATGGCAAGGTGGATGGTCTCCAGGTCACGCATCTCGCCCACCAGAATCACGTCGGGGTCCTGACGCAACACGAACTTGAGCGCGTTGGCGAAGGAGTGTGTATCGGTATCCAGCTCGCGCTGGTTGACCAGAGCCACCTTCGGCTCATGCACGAACTCTATGGGGTCTTCAACGGTCACGATGTGCACCGGGAAGTTTTCGTTGATGTAGTGGAGCATCGCTGCCTGCGTGGTGGACTTGCCTGAGCCAGCGGGTCCAGTTACCAGCACCAGCCCTCGCGGACGCTCGGCAAAGTAACGGCAAACAGGCGGCAAGTGCAGTTCCTCCATCGTCTGGATACGATAGGGAATAACGCGGAACGCCGCCTGCACGTTGCCTCTCTGCTGATAGACGTTTCCGCGAAAGCGCGACAACCCCTTCACTTCGTACGCGAAATCCAGCTCCAGTTCCCTCTCGAACCGCGCGCGTTGTTCCGGCGAGATGACGCTGAAACATAGATCTCGCACCTGTTCCGAGCCGAGCTTACCGTACTCTTGCATCGGATACAGGTCGCCGTAAATGCGAACCATCGGGTATTGGTTTGCCTTCAAGTGCAGGTCGGAACCGTCTCGTTGCACCACTTTGGTCAGAAGTTCATCTACGGTAACCGTCATGGTTCATCTCCCTTGAGTTGCTCGGTGTTTGGGATAGACAACAGTTTTCGCGACACTGCTCGCGCTGGGATGAACGCTGGGTTCACTCGCTGGCGGTAATAGGTGGCGATAGCATTGACGCAGATACCGGTAGCCACCGCCACGTTGAGCGAGCTGGTAGCGCCGTACAGCGCTATTGCCACACACAATTCGCACTCTGCCAGCAGGTCGGGCGGCACGCCATGCAGCTCCTCGCCGATGACCAGCGCAACGGGGAAACGCCATTCCATCTGCTCCAGCGGTATCGCCTGCTCGCCCAGGTGCAGAGCCACAATGCTATAGCCTTTCGCTCGCAGAGAACGGATTTCTTCTATCGGGTAGCCCCAGCGGTGCGGTTGCCATTTCTCCGCTCCTACTGCGCCTGCGTAGTTCTTC
>JANWYZ010000086.1 GCA_025054895.1 bacterium
ATTAACGCAGGTTCCCGGTCAGAACGCTTCACGCAGCCAGCGAACGTACGCCCTGCCCGACTGCCACCACACTTCCACCACGTCAAAACGACATGGCGCTTCAGGGTAGAACAGGTTCAGGTACAGCTCCGCGCACTGACGCAGGCGAGCCTGCTTGCGTTCGTCTACCGCTTCACGCGGCAGAGTATGTTCCACATTATGGCGCGCCTTGACCTCGACGAAGAGTATCGTATCGCCGTCTTGAGCGACGATATCCACCTCGCCGTATGGGCAACGCCAATTTTGCTGCAGGATAGTACACCCCTTCCGTGTCAGGTACCGCGCAGCAATCTGCTCGCCAGCGCGTGCGGTTTCGTGGTTATCCACATGTGCTCTCCAGCGGCAGGCGCAGCATCTTCTTGCAGAAGCTCGGACGGTGTTGAGGACACAATCCGAACTGCTCGATCGCTCGCCGATGTTGGACAGTGCCGTAGCCCTTGTGCTGCGCAAAACCGTATTGTGGAAACAGTCGGTGCATCCGCTCCATAAGATGGTCGCGCACCACTTTAGCGACGATAGAAGCTGCACTAATGACCGGAACGCGCTCGTCGCCGTCTACGACTGCCTCTACACAACAGGGAAGTCCATCAGGGACGTGCGAGCCGTCCACAAGCGCTCGCTGTAAGGGCAGCGAACTGCGTACCACTGCCCGCTTCATCGCCAGCAGAGTGGCTTGCAGAATATTGAGCCGCTCGATCTCCTCCACCGTCGCCAGCCCTACCGAAACTACCAGCGCATGGCGATATATCCACCGGCAAGCTTCCTCACGCTGTACAGGGGAGAGCTGTTTGGAATCGCGGATAAACGACGGGAGAATAAGCCAGGTCGCCTTGCCATCATCGACAATAGCATCGTGGGGCAGCACCACGCATGCAGCCACCACCGGTCCCGCGAGGCAGCCTCGTCCTGCTTCGTCCACCCCGGCAACCAGTGGGCTTAGCGTACGACGCGAATGCGTTGAGGAGGCCAGAACAGAATCCATGCCTTGCCCACCACCCGACTGCGATCCAGCAGGCCCCACTTGTGGCCATCGTTGCTATCGTTGCGGTTATCGCCCAGCATCAGCAGTTTACCGGGCGGGATTTTCTCAGAGGGAGCTTCGCGGATGTACGCCTCGCGATGGGGGTCCAGAATCAGCTGATTGTTTTCCTTGACGTTACCGTAGTGGTCGATCTCGTACACGTGTCCACCAATGATTTTCAGGTCGTATTCGGGTGGAGACGCAATGTAGGGCTCGTTGACCGGGGCGCCATTGCGGTAAAGCACCCCATCTCGAATCTCTATCACATCACCCGGCACCCCCACGCATCGCTTGATGAACTCTATCTGGCGCGGGTCTGCCTCTGGGGGGGCTTTGAACACCAGAATATCACCAGCAATCGGCTCGCGGAAGCGCAGAGTGAACTTGTCTACCAGAATGCGGTCCTGCTCCAGCAGGGTGGGGCGCATCGAGCCGGAAGGGATATAGAAAGCCTGCACGACAAACGGACGAATGACCAGAAACACCAGAATAAAAGCGAGCACTGCCGACTCGACCAGCTCGTTGAAGGAGCGTACTCTGGGGCTGGAGAGGGGAGCCAACCCCAGACGCACCAGCGTGAGAGCTGCTGAGATAAGCAGTACGTAGCGAACGTTGAGGTTCGCTATCCACTCCACCCATTCGCCCGTCATCGTGGCGTGCGCAGTTCCTTAATCCGTGCCGCTTTACCGACCTTCTTGCGCAGGTAATACAGCTTCGCACGGCGCACCTTGCCCCGACGCACTACTTCTATCTTGTCAATGCGTGGAGAGTGCAACATAAACACACGCTCCACACCGACGCCGTGCGAGATTTTCCGCACGGTGAAGGTTTCGTTAATTCCCCCGTGCTTGCGGGCAATCACCACGCCCTCGAAGACCTGGATACGCTCTTTGTTGCCTTCAATCACCTTCGCGTGCACGCGCACCGTATCGCCCGGACCGAACTCAGGCAGGTCGGTTCGCAGATGGTCTCTGGTGATTTCAGCGAGTATTTGCTGTGCCGATGCCATATTTGAACCCCTTCCGGTATGGATAACACAAAAAGTTCGCGAACGCTTTGCGCGTTCGCGCCACTACAGTATACCAAACGTTTAGCGCATGAGGCAAGAGATGGCAGGAGTGTTCTAAAAATCCCCTGAACAGCATCACTGGGCGACGGAAGAACTTGTGATGGCTTCCCTGATTGCCCACCATTGAAATGGTGGGCTATGAGTAGAAAAAACCTGCCTTCGCAGGTTTTCCCAATCCGCGCGGGCGGATTTTTTGCTGGTCATAGCCCCCGATTTCAATCGGGGGACAGACCGCGCCTGTGTCTCGCCCACCATTGAAATGGTGGGCTATGAGTAGAAAAAAACCTGCCTTCGCAGGTTGCCCAAATCCGCGCAGGCGGATTTTTTTGCCGGATGCGCACGAGCCCCCGCAGCGCGAACAGCAAAGGTACTGAGGGTAATATATGCAGGACGCTGGATAGGAAAGAGCGTAAAATGTTGCAGTCCATCTGTAGGAGAGGAACAATGGTGCGTCCGTCGGTGGGGTACGGCGGCGAACTGGACGACGCGGTCTGGTCGCGTATCGAAGCGTCTATGCACTTCCGCGAGGGTGACCGCGTGCCGATATGGGACTATATCGACAACCCGGCGGTAGTCAAGCACTTTCAGCAGCCAGACGATGACTACGCCGCTACGATGGTGCGCGTGTATCATGGTTTAGGTATTGACCTCTGTCGAGGCTATGGGCGTTCATTCGAACAAGCGGAAGACGGCACGGTACTGGGCGAAGGCAGGGGGCAACAGCTGGTTTCCGGCCAGACCGCATGGAAGGTGCATTACGAAATTGAGAGCGTCGAGGACTTGAGGGAGCATTTGCGCAAGGCGGAACCGGTATCCTGGGAATGGGTGCGTTCACATTGGGTAGAATGGATACGTCGGGAACAGGAACGCTTCGCGCCTTACACGATGTTTGTGCCGCCTACTGGCTGTGGTTTTCACGCCGCGTACGGTTTAATGGGTCAACAGCGCTTCGCCTACGCGATTTATGACGCTCCAAAGGAATTGGAGGCCTTGCTGGAACTGGAGGGGGAGAACGCCTACCGTTTTGCGAAGGTAGCGGCGGAAGAGCATCTTTGTCCTCTGCATTTCATCGGCGACGACATCGCCTACAAAAACGGTTTGTTGTTCTCACCTGCCTTTCTGCGGCGCACCTTTATTCCGATGCTCAAGCGGTGCATCGAGCCTCTACATGAGGCTGGTATCAAGGTTATCTTCCACAGCGACGGCAACCTGTGGCAAATTATGGACGACCTGTTAGACGCGGGTATCGACGGTTTGAACCCTCTGGAGCCGATTGCCGGCATGGAACTGGAAACGCTGAAAAAGCGCTACGGGGACAGGTTGGTACTGGTAGGTGGTATCGACTGCTCACAGTTGTTGCCCCTCGGCGCGCCTGACGATATTCGGCGCGAGGTCGAACGCGCCATGCAAGTTGCCGCGCCCGGGGGCGGATTCTTCATCGGCTCTTCCAGCGAAATTAACCCAGCCACCCCGCTGGAGAACGTGCTGGCGTTTTACGAGGCATGCAGGGAGTATGGGAGATATCCAGTTGGTGGGTGACACAGGGTTGGGGGTGAGAGCGTAAACGGCAGCGCTTACCTTCCCCCCAGTACAGGAAGCACCTGCTGCAATATCTTTCGGCTCACACGGGCTGCTTGCCGACCGCTGCCGCCGTGCTCCAGTATTAGTGCGAATGCCAGCGGAGGCTGGCTGTCGTTTTGCACGACACCTGCAAACCAGCCGTGTGCTTTGCGGTTATCCTCACCTGTTTCGGCGGTGCCAGTTTTGCCGTACACTTCCCAGCCGGTTCCGGCAAAGATGCCGTATGCCGTGCCTGTCTGCACCACTTCATTCATCATCTGACGTAGCGCCTCAGCAGTGGCTTCGCTCAGTACCGGTTTAGGCTGGTTATTGCCCGGTACAAACACCGCCTTGCGCCACGCACCATTTCGCGCTACCGTCGCCATCAGGTTCGCTACCTCTACGGGCGAAGCCAGTATTTTCCCCTGTCCAAAGCCGCAGTCAGGCAGTTCGGCAGCCATGTCATCCAGCCCGGGGAGATGCTGGAAGCCCAGCGCAAGGGCGGTTTCGTGGAGCGGTTGGGGTTGCAGCGCGATGGCTAAATGCGCAAAGTAGAGGTTGCAGGACAGCCTCAGTGCATCCCTCAAACCCAGTGTACCGTGCGCGCGCATGGATGGGTGGTCGCTCAGACGTGGCTTCACAAAAGTTTTGCTGCCCACCTTCCAGCGCACATTGCGCTCGCTGTGACGGCACACGTAGCGTAACGGCACTCCGCTCTCCAGCGCAGCCGCGGCGGTTACTACCTTGAACACTGAACCGGGCGTGTACCAGCCGTCTACAGGTCGGAATATCAGCGGCGAGTCTTTGCGTGTTCGCAACCGCTGCCACGTCGCAGTGGTCAGGCGGTTGGGGTCAAAAGTGGGCGTCCCCACTGCTACCAGTACATGACCAGATGCTGGTTCAATCAACACGAACGCTGCGTTGCCGTCCGGATATGCCTGTTGCAGAGCATGCAGGGCGCGCCGTTGCGCCTCGCGGGAGATAGTCAGCGCGACATCCTGTCCTCTTGGCAAGATGAAAAACGGCAGGTCTTTTCGGCGATAGAGGTTCAACAGGTCGCGCGTGCTATCATATCCACGCAGTCGCTGGTTATGCCGGTATTCAGCTCCTGTAGGACCGCCGAATCGGGTGTCCAGCCAGCCTACCAGTTGTGCGCACGCTTCTGCGCAGGGATAAACCCGTCGCCCGTTCCGCGTCTCCGCCAGCACCTGGCCTGTGGCGTCCAGGATGCGTCCACGCGGGATGTTTCTGGCGATAGCAGCCAACCGAGGGTTGTACACGTGGTGAGGAGTGCTCTTCGCCAGAGTTACCACCAGACGTTTAGTGGCTATCTCATCTGCTTTGAACGCTTGCAGCCAGAAGCACCACCCTCCCAGAATACCCAGTATGAGCACGGCAAACATCCATGCCAGCACACGCAGGCGAAGCGAGTAGCTGCCTGCAGCAGCAGGGGCGGGCTGAGAAGGAGGATGTGCGCTGATACTGTATAGCAAGCCGACCATCGCGAAGTTTGCCAGCAGGGCAGAGTTGCCCTGCGCGATAAACGGAAGCGACATGCCCGTCATGGGCAGCAAACCGGTAATACCCGCGCAAATAAGAACGACCTGTGTACCTTGCAGGACGGCGATGCCCGCTGCCAGCAAACGGTCCTCAGTCGCAGCAGCTCTTTGCGCAATACGTACCGCTCGACCCAACCATAATGCATACAGACACAACAGGCAGAGAGTTCCCACCAGCCCCAGCTGCTCGCCCCAGGTGCTGAAAACGGAGTCGGAGCGAGCATGGGGTACGCTCTGTGGCTTGCCCAACCCGATGCCGCTGCCAATCAAACCTCCCGTCGACAGTGACCACAGGCAGTGCGCCAGATGCCGTGCGTGGTCGTCCGTAATGCGCCAGGGCGACAGCCACATTGCCACACGGGTGGGTAGCACCCCCACCCCCAGCAACTCCACCAGCATAATGCCTGCCAGCATGAACAACTCACCCAATACCAGTACAATCGCCTTACCCATCACCAGATAAAGCATCACCAACAGCGTGAGATAGAGGGTCAGGGCAGGACCGAAATCTCTCGCCAGCATGAAGATGCTCAGCATAAGGGCAAACATCACCAGCAGAGGCAGTATCTCCTGCCACTGTATCTGCCACCAGTAGGCGCCTGCGCGTGCAGGAGAGAGCACGCCGAACCGTCGCGCCGCATACCCAGCTGCAAACATCACCAGTAGCGGTTTGATGAACTCCACTGGCAGAAAGCCAAAAAGATAAACACGCGCTCCACCAGCGCCTTCGCCGAACAGCAGCAACAGCACGCCAAGCGCCAGCGCCAGCAGAATCCACACGTAGTGATATTCCAGCAGCTTCCGTCTCTGAACTGCCCCGATACCGGCAAGCTGTATTAAGAGCACGCTTCCCACCAGCAGACCCACGCACTGTTTGATAGCGAAGGTGAGGTCATTGCCACTCATTGTACCCAGCAGATTCGCCAGACCCACCCCGCCCAGCACGAACGTAACAGGCAGGATAACCGGGTCGCCTGGCGCAGTACGTCTGCGTATAAAGTGGTGTACAACTGGAGGCAACGCGGTGGCAAGTGCAGCGCACAGGACGACAATCAGATGCTGACTGCCAGAAAGTGGGTGTTTCGCCAGAATGCCCAGCCAGGCGAGCAAACCCGCCAGCAGGTTGACCGCTGCTGCCAGCAACATCAGCGTACCTTCTCGTTTCCAGCTTGACATCGGTCTCGCGCGCCTGTATGGGGGTACCTGCACAGATTCGCGCCACAGCAAATTGATACCTGCTGGAGGCAACTTCATCCCCGCTGCAGGAGCGCGTCTTGTTTAGAAGCGGGTTTTGTACTCCAGCGTGCCTGCCAGCTCGTTGCGCGATAGACCTGCTGGCACGCGGTGCTGATAGTTGGTCAGGCGCAGGCTCAGGTTGAGGAAGTGTTCATCGTCCAGCTGCCAGCCATAGCGCAGGTGGAAGGAATGCGCCGTGCCCTTGTTGCCCTGGTAGTTCACCGAATCGAGACTGTAGCCGAACTCGCCAAGCGAGAGGGCAGAGAGTTTGCCCCCGATGCTCAGCAGCGCGCGGCGAACCATTTGCCGTTTGGCATAGTCGGTCTCGATGCGGTACTCCCCGTTAAGCATCTGACGCGCGTTCAGGCGAGAGCTCAGCTTCCACACATTCAGCCCTATCGGCTGTACGCGGTTATTGCCCTGTTCGGGCAGTGTTAGCAGCTGGTGGCTGAGCGAGGTGTTCGAGTTGAGTTGCCAGTCGAGCGTATAGCGTCGCACGTGCCATGTTTCCATGTTAGGTTGTTCAATCATCCGGTAGTATACTTCGCCCTTGAAGTTGCTCATCGGAGCGACGACAAACTGGTAGGTTCGCATCACCAACCGATCAGCTGCTTGCGGGATAAAAGCTGAGGTGTATTCCGCCAGCAAGCTGTGTTTCCCCAGATTCGCGGTGATGCGCCCGGTGCGAGTCTCTTTTTGCCAGATCGATCGGTCTGCTAATGCAGCGTATGCGCCGGTGAACTGGATATTCGTCAAGCCCAGTGCGTTGAACGGTTTCAGCGAGGACACGGAGATTTCGCTTTGCGCTTTGGTGTTGACGTGGTCTACTCGCAGCTCGTCGTATTTGCCTTGCACATTAGCGAAGTTCAACACCACCCCCGACAGCGCAAAGCTCTTCAAGAGGCTTCCGGTCTCGGCGCTGGTGGTACGGCGGGACAGGCTCATGGCGAAAGTCAGGTCCTTACGCAGTAACCACTGAGAGGCAACGGTGCGTATCAGTTCGGAAGGGCGGTCGCTGCGCCCGAAACGTTGTTCGGTAAACTGCATGATAGCGCTTCGGGAGACGGGGGTTTGTACCTGCACGGTGTCTGCCAGGTCGTAGTAGCCATCGGTACGGCGCAAGTGTTTCTGTTCCACCACGAACCACATCGGGCGGCTTTTGTCGGACTCTACGCGCCAGAAGTTGGTGAGCGAGGTGACTGGTTGCAGCAACACGCCCTCGTCGTCGATTCGGTCGCGATACGCGGAGAACCTCAACCCCTTGCCCAGGGCGTGGTCGATCGCTGTGGTTTCGCGCCACTGGCGGTGAAGCACTTCCGCTGCGCCATCGCGGTTGATACGGTCGTTCAGGTAGCTGATGCGCGTGCTGGCTTGCGGCTGGTACTGGAGGTACAACCGCTGGCGCTGGTGCATCTGTTGTACCTGTGCGTTACGCGAGTCGATCCAGAAGCCCTCAAACCACAGTGTTTTGCTCACCTGCCACTGCGCAGACAGGTCGAAATGTTTGAAGCCCAGCAAGCCGCTCAGGTCGTTACGGTCGCTCTCAGTGAGGTCGCCGATGCGCGAGAAGGTAGGGTCTATCTGCTTCAGGTTGGCGAAAAGCGACAGGCGCGGCGTGCGCAGAGTGTAAGACTGTCTGATGACCGAGCCCTGTGAGTCGCGAATATTGCCGAACAGCGCACTCAGAGAGACGTTCTTGTCCAGCGCGAAGCGCGTGCTGACCAGTCTGCGCTCGATGCCGGTTTCACCAGCATATAGCTTGCGTTCTGGGTCAGTAAGGTCGCCCAATCGGCTGAAACCTTCGCTAATGCTCTGCTGCTGATAAGCCACCTCGAACTTTGGGCTGGCGTAAGCGACCTGTGTGCGCTTCACCTCGCCGCTGGAGTCTCCGACCGTTGTCTTGACTACGCTCACCTGCGCGTTCGCGGCGGCGGTCATGTTCACCCGCAGGGTCTCACGCTGCAAGCCCGCCTCGCGCAGTATTTGCCTTCTGTCGTTATCGGTTACAGCGTTGGCGTTCGGCTCCACCTGCTGACGCGCCAGCAAAGCCATCTGGTTTATCTCCTCCGGCGTCAGGTTGGCGATGGTGAAGCCGGGGTCGGTCCCGTGTCGGGTGTAGTTTACCTGAACGGTTTGCGTGTTCCACGACACCTGCCGGAAGTTGAGGTTGCCTGTGTCGGTGCGGATATGCTGCTGCAGGAACAGGGTGGGCAAATTGGTTCCCTTGAATGGCGGCAGCTCTGCTCTCAGGAACGAGCGTACCCATCCGCGCTCCCGTGCCCATTGTGCCCGCTGTCCTTCGGCGAGGTCGTTGAAACGGGTGAAATCCTTATCGATCTCCTGAATATTGTAGGTCAGTTTCAAGCCTGCGGTCTGCAGTGCGTAGCTGGTCAGCTCGATACCGCTGCCAGAGTCAAGGATGCGCTGGCGCTCCATACTGAGCTGCGAGTTACCGCCCAGGTGGAGCAAGGCGGAAAGGGTGTCCCGTGTTAGTCCGCGCTCTTTCGCCCACTGAGCCCTCTGGTCCTCGCGCAGGTCGTTGAACCGCTGGAACTGGGCGTCGATTTTGCGTTCACTGTAGCGCAGCTCCATCTGCTTCGTCTGTACGCTGTACTGCGCCTGCTGGATTTCGCCTTTGCCGTCGGTGATGCGGCTGATGTCAGTCTGCAGATTCACCCCACCAGCCACGTAGCCCATCCCGTAGCTCATCCTGCGCATCCCCCGTTCCCTCTCCAGCCAGCCGAGCAGCTGGTCGGGGGCGGCTTTTTGTTCTCGCAGAGTAGCAAAACCTGTGAACCGTTGCCCCACGTCCTGATACGTGCCGCGCAGCTGCAGCCCACCTGCGCTCCAGTTCAGGTTCTGTAGAATAAGGCGGTCTGAACCGGCGGCGGCTTGTGTGTTAGGGCGCGCGGGCGCACCTGGTTGCAACGTAGGGTCGGCAACCGCCTGCACTGCCCGCTGTGAGGAGAAGAACAGCAAACCTTCCATCGCGCTGTTGCCGTTCAGATGCAAGCGGGTCTGCATGCCGTAGGTATCGGTTTGCAGGGTAGTGCCGTCCTCGCGGCGCAGGAAGGCGCTGGAGCTGTACACCATGTTCAGCTGGCTTTGTCCGAACTGCAGCATCATCGAAGGCGCCTGAAGCAACCCGCGTTGCTCGCTGGAGCCAGGCACGTAACGATATTGCACCCGTATCGTTTGCGAGGTGCGCACCGGTTCGGTGAAGAAGAGTGTGCCGGTGGTGTAGTCGATGGTGTAATCGCGGTTACGCTGCAGGGTACGCGCATCTACGGTAACGCGCTCACTCTCGGGCACGATATTTCCGTAACGTAGCAGGTAGCCCGCTCGGGTGCCGTTGCCGCGTAACAGGTCGGCGTTCGCCTGCCCAACCTGCGAGTTTGTCGCCGCCGTCTTAGACGCAGTAATACGCCCTTCTGCCAGGGGGATAGGGGCGGGCGAGCTCTGCTGCGCCCATACGGAGCTGGCTGTCCCGCAGGCAAGTAATACGAGCGATATGGCGCGAACCAGCAACCTCATCAGAACCGCACTTTGATAACGTCCACTTCTACCTGTTTACGCTGCAGATTGCGTTTTATCTGTCCGCTCCATTGTTCCTGATTGTGGATGCGGATTTGCTCGCGCAGTGCCTCTAACCCGCTGGTACCTTGATTCAGTACCTCCGCAGGAAGAGCAAAGCGCGTCGCAACGGTTTGGCTTTCTCCAGCGCCTGGTTCCTCAGCAACCTGTTCATTTGCGCCTGCGGGCGGGCTGTTGACATCGATGCGGGGCACATCGTCTTCAATGACCGGCTCGCCCTGCAAGACGTCAGCTGGCGCAGGCTCCGCGGCGACACGCGCCCGGGCTATAGTAGACCACCTGAGAGTGCTTTGGGGTTGCGAGGGCCTGGAGGGAGCAGCTGCTACACGGCGTTCCGTCGCGGGGCGTTGTGCTGCCGACGAGGTCTTGCCGGAGGCTATCATGGTATTCGTTGCGCGACGAAGTTGTGGTCTCTTTGCCTGTTGTGTTTGGAGAGGCACTCTCCTCTCTGCAACGCCGGAAACGCGAGTATTCACCGACTGCTGTATCTGCCTGGGGATAAACTGCCAGGCGGTCAGTACAAGCACTGCGGTCGCCGTCGCCAGCGAGGCGCGCCAGACCAGTCTGCGCCAGTTCATCGCCAGTTTCTCGCTCCAGGTAGGCTGGTCTACCGTTGCCGACAGGATGCGCGCCTTCAACATCGGCGGAGGCTCATAATGTGGTAGTAACTTTACGCTCTGACGCAACGCCTGCAGTTCCACCACTGTTTGTTGACAAGAGGCACATCCTTCGAGATGGGCTTCCACACGCTCGCGCTCGTCCGGCGGTAACGAATCGTCCACATACGCCGATAGCGCTGTCCACCACTCCACACATACTTTCATCAGTGCCACCTTCTCCCTGCTCAACAGCTGGTGTTGGGCTTTCGTTCTTTTTCCATCTACTTTAGATACCTTTCATAGCCTGATGTTTCAACCTTGACAAGCGCGAGCAGCTGATTTGTCGGTCTGCGTTGCGCCAATTCTTTCTTCCCCTGATAACGTTCGCAGTATTGGGCAAATTAAGGCTTTCGGATTACGGAAGATGTTCCTCAACCGTTGCCTTTCTGAACAAAAGCGAAGAACATCGTTTACTTGCTGCGGGGAGATGCTTCGCCCATGCTCAGCATGACAACATTGGAGGGTCGCGCTCCGTCGCGACCATGATGGCGGACGCAACGGAGTGCGTC
>JANWYZ010000087.1 GCA_025054895.1 bacterium
GATAGAATACTGGCGAGCTCTGACCCAACCCCGCGCTCACCGTCGCGTGTGGCGCGAAGCGATTGTCGCACAAGCAGCAGTACTGGCAGCAACAGGCTTGCTCGTGCTCCTGGTAGACACAGTGGAGCTGCTTACCTTACCTGGCGGCAAAGGGGTATCCATCCCTGACTGGATGTTGCAGTGGCGCGTGAGCGACACCGAATCCGCCTACAGCATCCGCTCCTACTCGCCCGCACTATGCACTCTGGCGACCGCGTTACTGGTGGGCTTGATAGCGTTCTGGGGCTGGCTGGGTTTGGTCATCGGGGCAAAAGTGATGTTTGGCAGCTGGCGCAGGTTCCTAATGTGGTCTCTATTCCTGCTGGTTCCGGTCGCTCTGCTGCTCGACGAGGCGTGGCAGTCGGCGCAGTACCTGGTGGGGCTGTTCGCCTTCTTCGGTATGATGCGGCTGCTTTACCGCTGGGTGCTGCGCTGGAATCCGCTCACGCTGTTTGTACTTGGAGTGCATTCCACATTGCTGATAGAGGGATATGCCCTGCTGTATTACGAGAGGCATCGGCACGAGGGAATACTGCTGTGGCTGGTAGTGGCAGGCTTTTTGTTGTGGGCGCTGGTGAGCTGGTGGCGTGATCGACGACAGGCGCAAACGTGAGCGTCAGGGTGCGCTTGACCATCATCGCCGTTGACCCCAGCCTTTTAGACAAGGTAAAACACACAGAAGGTTTTTCGAGTGCGCAGGAGATTTCGCGCCGCTCTCAGTAATCTGGTAGTGACATGGAAGTACCAAAATGCATCTACTCTGGAGGCTTCACAACAGATGGCAGAAAAGGTACGCATTGGTTTTATCGGATGCGGCGGCATGGCTCGCTCGCACATGAAAAACTTCTTCACCAACGTTCCGGAAGCGCAAATCGTTGCGCTGTGCGACCCCAGCGACGAGCAAATCAAACAATGCCTTGAGGCGTTCCCTCAGCTCAGAGGCGCTCCCGTTTTCCGGGACTACCGCGAGATGCTGGAGCAGGTAGCGATGGACGCAGTTGCCATCATCACCCCGCACACACAACACTTCCAGCAGGCGATGGATGCCCTGGATAAAGGGCTGCACGTGTTGATTGAAAAGCCGATGGTGTGTACCACCGAGCACGCGAAGATACTGGTGAACCGCTTCAAGGAAACCGGTAAGGTGGGGCTGGTCGCGTACCAGCGGCACTACGCCCCGCAGTTCCGATACATCAAGCAGACTATCGAAGCAGGCAAGGTAGGCGAAGTGCAGTTCGTCTCCGCCCTGCAGTGTCAGGGCTGGTATAAAGGGACGATGGGAACCTGGAGGCAGGACCCGGCGTTGTCGGGTGGTGGTCAGCTGAACGATTCGGGTAGCCACCTGGTGGATATTATCCTGTGGACGACAGGACTGAACGCCCAGACAGTGGCTGCCTTCATGGAGAACTTCGATTCGCCGGTAGACATCAATAGCGCGCTGTCCATCAAGTTCGAGAGCGGTGCGCTGGGCAATATCTCTATCGTGGGCAACGCCCCGACATGGCATGAGGATATCTCGATATGGTGTAGCGAAGGCATGTTCCTCTACCGCAACGGGCATCTGCAGTTCGTGGACGCCGCTGGCAAGCGTCACGAGCTGACCGAGAAGGATATGCCCGCAGGCAGCAGTCCCGGGCGTAACTTCGTGGACGCTATCCTGAAGGGCGCACCGGTGGATTCTCCCCCCGAATGCGGTCTGCGTGTAATCGAGATGACCGAAGCGGCGTGGAAGTCGGCAGCACAAGCTGGAACGCCGGTAGCGGTGTAAGTTGCTGTTCGGTGGAGGGGATATGCTCAGCCGCACCTGCGCCATCGCGGTGCAGCATAACCCCCCCACCTGTTCATTCCCATTCGGTATGGAATGTACCCGATTTGTCCACGCGCTCGTAAGTATGCGCCCCGAAGAAGTCGCGCTGAGCCTGTATCAGGTTTGCCGGAAGGTTAGCGCGGCTCATGCTCAGCAGGTAATCCACAGCGTTGCTCAGAACCGGCACAGGGATACCGCACCGGTGCGCGACTTCTAACGCCTGCAGCGTGAATGGCACGTTTTCTAACACGAAAGCCTGCGCCTTCGGGCTCAGCAGTAGATGTGGGTTATCATCGGCTTCTTCCCGCACTACCTCCCGCAGGAAGTTCAACATGCGCGCACGGATAATGCAACCGCCTTTCCAGATGCGCAGCACCTCCGAGAGGTTTAAGCCGTAATCGTACGCGCGCGAAGCCTCGTGTAACAGCCACATCCCCTGCGAGAAAGCGAGAAACATACTCAGGCGCAAAGAGCGCTCTATCGCCTCTACCACGCGGGGAGTATCCAGCGGGCACGACTGACACAGCGCGTCGGAAAGGGCTTCGGCAATTTGCACACGGTGTTGCTTGAAATGCGACAGGGTGCGGGCAAACACCGCCGTTGCCAGCGAGGGAGCAGGTACGCCCAGATCCAGCGCCGCCTGTGCTGTCCATTTGCCTGTGCCTTTCTGCTCCGCTTTGTCCAGAATCATTTCCACCAGTGGCTTGCCCGTCTCTTCGTCGGTCATGCGCAACGCCTTATAGGAGATTTCTATCAGAAACGAGTTGAGCGCGCCCCGGTTCCATTGTTCGAAGAGGTCGGCAATCTGAAGGGTAGACAGCCTTGCAGCGGAGCGCAACACGTCGTAAGCCTCTGCAATTGCCTGCATGATGGCGTACTCGATGCCGTTGTGCACCATCTTGACGAAGTGCCCTGCTCCCCCGCGCCCCAGGTAAGTACAACACGCAGCATCCTCGGTTTGCGCCGCGATGCGAGTAAGTACCTCTTCCACTATCGCGTACGCTTCGGGGGAGCCGCCTGGCATGATAGAAGGACCCTCCAGCGCCCCTCGCTCGCCGCCGCTAACGCCTGTGCCCAGAAAGAGCAGACCTCTCGCAGCGAGCGACTCCATGCGTCGCTCGGTGTCGGCGTAATGCGAGTTGCCCATATCGATGATCAGGTCGCCGCTGTCCAGCAGAGGAGCGAGCATTTCTATCATGCTGTCTACAGCTGCACCTGCCTGCACCATCAGCATAATCTTGCGAGGGCGTGTAAGGCTCTGTACGAAGGTTTGCAGGTCGTAAGTGGGTACAATTGGCTCGCCCGTCACCCGCTCTTTCACGAAGGTTTCCGTGCGTGAGGCGGTGCGGTTATATACGCTGACCGGATACCCCTTCCGCGCGATGTTGAGCGCAAGGTTCTGACCCATCACGCCCAAACCAATGAGCCCAACGAAGCTGCCGTTTGCCATCTTTGCAGACCTCCCTCTGTGCATTATGCAACAGGGCGCAGAATCCCTGCACAAGCGTCGCTCATGGTATAATGTGGACGAGGAGGGAGATGAAGATGGCAAGCCCATTTCCCGGCATGGACCCCTATTTGGAAGACAGGACGTTGTGGAATGGAGTACATCACAGGCTAATTACGTACATCGGTAACTGGCTGCAATCACAGGTGCGCCCGCGCTATCATGTGCGCATTGAAGAACGCATGTATGTGCAACAGGTAGCGCGGGAAATCGTGTCCGATGTCTCTATACACCAGCGCGAACCACGCCAGGGCGGAGCAACGGCAACAACGGTCCTGGAAGCCACTTACGATCCGCCAGTTTTACTCCACATCGAAGAGCAGCTGCATACCGAAGGCTTTATCCATATCCTCGACCGCAGCCGAGACATGCGCCTCGTGACCGTGATTGAACTGCTTAGTTCCACCAACAAGGAACCGGGGTCCAAAGGCTGGGAGCTGTACCGGCTTAAGCAGGCGGAGATTCTGAAAAGCGATGTGCATCTGGTGGAGATAGACCTGCTACGAGGAGGCGAATACACACTGGCGCCGCCCCATTACAAGGTCAAAGAGCATGTCGGAGGCGAGTGGCACTACCTGATAAGCATCAGTCGGGCGGATATGCCTTATGACTTTCTACTCTATCCCCGCACAGTGCGCGACCGTTTACCGCGCATTCCCATTCCGCTTGCCATTGGAGACCGTGACGTGGTTCTGGATTTACAGGCGGTGTTCAACCAGTGCTACGAAGATGGCGCATACGAAGACGTGGTGGACTATCGCCAGCAACCTGCACCGCCTGCCTTTGGTGCGGAAGACACCGCATGGATAGATCAGCTACTGCGCGAAAAAGGGCGGCGTTAACAGAGCCAACTGTTTAGCGGATACTTCTCTCTCACGTCCTCGAGCGCCGCTTGTACCTCAGAGTAGCTTCGCCCCTGTCAGCGGCAGGTAGGTACGCCCCATCAGGTATTTGTCCACGTAGTGCGCCGCCTCGCGTCCTTCGGCAATCGCCCACACGATAAGCGACTGTCCCCGGCGCATGTCTCCCGCCGCGAACACGCCTGGCACGCTGGTGGCGTAGTCTATTGTGCGCACGTTGCCGCGCTCGTCGTACTCTACCCCCAGCGCGTCCAGCAAGCCGTCGTGCTGGGGATGCAGGAAGCCCATCGCCAGCAACACGAGGTCTACGTCTAAACTGAACTCGCTGCCCGGTATTTCGCGAAACTGCCGCCTGCCGCTGGGGTCGGTGTACCATTCCAGTCGCACTGCGTGCAGGCGTTTGACGTTGCCGTGCTCGTCGCCCTCGAACCACCTGGTGTTGATGCTCCACTCGCGGATGCCGCCTTCCTCGTGCGCGCTGGAGGTGCGCAGCACCATCGGGTATGTGGGCCAGGGTTGAGTGAACTCGTCGCGCTCCAGAGGCGGCTTGGGCAGCAGTTCGATCTGGTACACCTCCTTCGCCCCCTGGCGGTGCGCCGTGCCGAGACAGTCCGCGCCGGTATCGCCGCCGCCGATAATCACCACGCGCTTGCCTTCAGCGGTGATGCGTTGCTCCGGCGGGATATAGTCGCCAGCGTTGAGACGGTTCTGCTGGGTGAGATATTCCATCGCAAAGTAGATGCCCTTGAGCTCGCGTCCTGGCACCTTCAGGTCGCGCGGGATGGTCGAGCCGCCTGTCAACACCACTGCGTCGAACGCCGCCAGCAGTTCGGGAGCGGTCAGGTCTACCCCCACGTTGACGCACGGCTGGAACTGGATCCCCTCCGCTTCCATCAGCTGTAGCCGACGGTCTAAAATCTTCTTGTCCAGCTTAAAGTCGGGAATGCCGTAGCGAAGCAACCCGCCAATACGATCGGCGCGTTCAAACACTGTTACCCAGTGACCCGCGCGGTTCAGCTGTTGCGCTGCCGCCAGCCCAGCCGGTCCGGAACCAACCACCGCCACGCGCCTGCCCGTGCGTATCGGCGGGGGCTCTGGCTCCACCCAGCCTTTCTCGAAGCCGTATTCGATGATGTGTTCTTCAATCTGCTTGATGGTGACTGCGGGCTGGTTGATGCCCAACACACAGGCGGTTTCGCAAGGCGCGGGGCACAACCGCCCCGTGAACTCCGGAAAGTTGTTGGTCGCGTGAAGCCGACGCAACGCCTCGTGCCACTTGTTGCGGTACACCAGGTCGTTCCAGTCGGGAATGATGTTGCCTAATGGACAGCCGAGGTGGCAAAAAGGCACGCCGCAGTCCATACACCGCGCCGCCTGTTTTTGCAAACGTTCAGGCGGCATGTGAGTATGCACTTCCAGCCAGTCGCGCTTGCGCTCTTCTACCGGGCGGTATGGCGCGGTTTCGCGTGTATATCTCAGGAAGCCTTTGGGGTCAGCCATACATCACCACCTCAATCCATCACCATCTGCTCGGCGGATTGCTCTCGCGCCATCTCTTCCAGCACGGTTTTGTATTCCACCGAGATGACCTTTATGAACTGCGGCAACACTTCACTCCACCGCTCCAGCGCCTCCCTGGCGCGTTCGCTGCCCGTGTAGCGATAGTGCCGCTCCACCAGATCGCGCAGGAGAGAGAGGTCCTCCGGGTCCTCCACCGGCTCCAGCAGGATAGAGCCGCCCCCGAAGTTGACGCGCTTATCAAACAACCCGTCGATATTCCATACGAAAGCGATGCCGCCGCTCATGCCCGCGGCGAAGTTGCGCCCTGTTTTGCCCAGCACGACCACCACGCCGCCGGTCATGTACTCGCAGCAGTGGTCGCCTGCGCCTTCTACCACCGCCCGCGCGCCGCTGTTGCGCACCGCGAACCGCTCGCCGACCACGCCGCTCAGGAAGACCTCACCGCCTGTCGCGCCATACAGCAGCGTGTTGCCCGCGATGATGTTCTCATGCGACGGAAAATCACACCCCTTCGGCGGGTAGGCGATGATTCGTCCGCCAGAGATGCCCTTGCCCAGATAGTCGTTGGCGTCGCCTTCCAGAATCAGCGTTACGCCGTTGTGCAGGAACGCGCCGAAGCTTTGCCCAGCGGAGCCCTTGAAGTGGATGCGGATGGTGTCGTCGGGCAAACCCTCCTCGCCATAGCGTCGAGCGATTTCACCGCTGAGCATCGTGCCCACGGTGCGGTTGCAGTTGTAGATAGGCAGACTCAGCTCCACGCGCTCGCCGCGCTCCAGCGCAGGCTTGCACAGCTCCAGCAGCTGAATGTCTATCTGCTTCTCCAGACCATGGTCCTGTTTCTCCACGCAGTGCAGGGGCGCATCGGGCGGCGCGTCGGGTTTCTGCAGGAGCATACTCACGTCCACGCCCTTCGCCTTCCAGTGGTCAACCGCTTCGCGCGTCTCTAACATGTCCACTCGACCGACCATCTCGTCGAAGGTGCGGAAGCCCAGCTCCGCCATGATTTCGCGCACCTCCTGCGCAACGAAGGTGAAGAAGTTCACCACGTGCTCGGGCTTGCCCGCGAACCGCTCGCGCAGAATGGGGTCCTGTGTGGCGATACCTACCGGACAGGTGTTCAGGTGGCACACGCGCATCATGATGCACCCCAGCGCCACCAGCGCCGCGCTCGAGAAGCCGAACTCTTCCGCGCCCAGCAGGGCGGCAATCACCACATCGCGCCCTGTCTTCAGCTGTCCATCCGTTTGCAGCACCACACGCCCACGCAGTCCGTTCTTCACCAGCACCTGCTGCGTCTCCGCGATGCCCAGCTCCCACGGGATGCCCGCGTGCTTGATGGAGGACCAGGGTGACGCTCCCGTACCTCCCTCGAAACCGCTGATGAGGATATGGTCGGCGTGCGCCTTGGCGACTCCCGCTGCAACTGTACCTACACCAACCTCCGCCACCAGCTTCACTGAAATACGAGCGTACGGGTTGGCGTTCTTCAGGTCGAAGATAAGCTGCGCCAGGTCCTCGATAGAGTAGATATCGTGGTGCGGCGGCGGCGAGATGAGCGTCACGCCCGGCGTAGAGTGGCGTACTTTGGCGATGTACTTGCTCACCTTGTGTCCGGGCAGTTGTCCGCCCTCGCCGGGCTTTGCGCCCTGCGCCATTTTAATCTGCAGCTCATCGGCGTTGACCAGATAGTGGGTGGTGACGCCGAATCGCCCTGAAGCCACCTGCTTAATCGCGCTGCGCTTGCTGTCGCCGTTGGGCAAGGGGATGTAGCGTTCGGGGTCTTCGCCACCTTCGCCCGTGTTGCTCTTACCGCCCAGCCGGTTCATGGCGATAGCCAGCGTTTCGTGCGCCTCTTTGCTGATGGAGCCGAGCGACATCGCCCCTGTTGCAAACCGCTTCACAATCTCGCTCACTGGCTCCACTTCCTCGATCGGGATGGGATTGCCCCTCTTGAACCTGAACAGTCCGCGCAGGGTGGCGAGTTGCTCGTTCTGCTTGTTCACCAGTTCAGCATACTCTTTGTAGATGCGATAGTCGCCAGTACGCACCGCGTGCTGCAGTTTGGCGATGACATCCGGGTTCATCTGGTGGAACTCGCCGCCGCGCCGCCATTTGTACCAGCCGCCCGGGTCCAGGTCCAGGTTCTCGGGCACAGCAGCAGGCGGATAGGCGAAGCGGTGTCGCGCCAGCGTCTCCTCCGCAATCACATCCAGCTTGACCCCGCTGATGCGCGAGGCGGTGTGGGTAAAGTACTTGTCGATGACCTCCTCGTGCAAACCGACCGCTTCAAAAATCTGGGCGCCGCGATAGCTTTGCAGGGTGGAGATGCCCATCTTGGACATGGTCTTCAGCAAGCCTTTGTTGATGGACTTGATGAAGTTCTTGCACGCTTGCTCATAGCCGAGCTCTTCGGGTAGCATGCCTTCGCGCTTCATGTCTGCCAGCGTCTCGAACACGAGGTAGGGGTTCACTGCGCTCGCGCCGTAGCCGATGAGCAGGGCGAAATGATGCACCTCGCGCGGCTCGCCCGACTCCACCACCAGCCCAACCGCCGTACGCGTACCCTCGCGGATGAGATGATGATGCACCGCCGAGGTAGCCAGCAGGGCCGGTATGGGCGCGTGGTTACGGTCTACCCCCCGGTCGGAGAGGATGATGCTGACGCCCTCAGCAACAGCGCGGCTTGCCTCCTTGCACAGGCGGGTGAGAGCGGCTTCCATACCTGCCGCGCCCGTATCGGGGTCAAAAAGCATGTAAAGGGTGCGTGCGCTGAAGTGATTCGCCTCGATATGGCGCAGTTTCTCCAGCTCCACGTTCGTCAGGATGGGCGTTTCGATGCGCAGTTGCCGACAGTGTTCGGGAGTCTCCTCCAGCAGACTGCCGTCTTTGCCGATGTAGTCCGCCAGCGACATTACAATCTCTTCGCGGATGTGGTCAATGGGCGGGTTGGTCACCTGCGCGAAGAGCTGCTTGAAGTAGTTGTACAGCAGCTGCGGCCGCTGCGAGAGCACGGCAATCGGCGTGTCGTTGCCCATCGAGCCGACGGGTTCCTCACCGTCGATAGCCATCGGCGCCAGAATCATGTTCAGGTCTTCCAGAGTGTAGCCAAACGCCTTCTGGCGCTCTAAAATGGTCTCATGGTTGGGCAGGTATACATGCGGCGGGTCGGGTAGTCTGCTCAGGTCGATTCGGTTCTGGACAAGCCACTGTCGGTACGGCTTCTGGTGAACGATTCTGTCTTTCAGCTCCTCATCGTCGATGATTCGGCCCTCTTCAGTGTCCACCAGAAAGATTTTGCCTGGCTGCAGTCGCCACTTGGAGCGAATGTTCTCGTCCGGGATGTCCAGTACACCCGTTTCCGAAGCCATCACTACGTGGTCGTCCTTCGTCACCAGATAGCGGGCGGGACGCAAGCCGTTGCGGTCGAGCATCGCGCCGATTTGCCGTCCGTCGGTGAACGCCACCGCCGCGGGACCGTCCCACGGCTCCATGATACAGGCATGGTACTCGTAGAACGCCTTACGGTCTTCATCCATGAACTGGTGGTTGCCCCACGCCTCGGGGATGAGCATGAGCATCGCATGGGCGAGGCTGCGTCCTCCTCGCACCAGCAGCTCCAGCGCGTTGTCCAGCGTGGCGGAGTCGCTACCCGTCTCGGTCACCAGCGGGGTCAGCTTCCTCACATCGTCGCCGAACAGCGGCGAGCGCAGCTGCGCCTCACGGGCGCGCATCCAGTTGCGGTTGCCGCGCAAGGTGTTAATCTCGCCGTTGTGCGCAATCATGCGGTACGGGTGCGCTAAGGGCCAGGTGGGGAAGGTGTTGGTGCTGAATCGCTGATGCACCAGCGCAAGCGCGGTAACCACGTCGGGTTCGGCGAGGTCCAGATAGAAACCGCTTATCTGGTGCGCCAGCAGCAAACCCTTGTACACAATCGTCCGAGACGACAGGCTACAGATATAAAAATACTCTGGTTGCTTGAGATGTAAACGAGCCACACGGTTTTCAATCACCTTACGGATAACGAACAGTTTGCGTTCGAACGCCTCCTGGTCGGGCATCTCTTTCGCTCGCCCGATGAAGAACTGTTTGATTACCGGCTCTACCGCGCGCGAAGCGGCTCCGATGACCGTGTTGTCTACAGGAACTTCGCGCCAGCCGAGGAAAAGCTGCCCTTCTTCTTTAGCAACGGTCTCAATCGCCGCCTCACACAGCGCGCGGTCGCGCTCGTCGCGCGGTAGAAAGACCATACCTACCCCGTAGAAACCCTCGTCGGGCAGGTCGCCGTCGCGTTGACGCAGGAAGAACTGGTGCGGTATCTGGATAAGGATGCCCGCGCCGTCGCCCGTTTCAGGGTCGCTTCCCGATGCGCCGCGGTGCACCAGGTTTTCTAAAATCTGGATGCCCTGTTCCACAATCGCGTGCGATTTCGCCCCTTTGATATTGACCACAAAACCCACACCGCAGGCGTCATGTTCCTGCGCCGGGTGGTATAAGCCATCTGGTGCTGGTAGTCCGTAATAGTGCATAACCTCTTCACCAACTCCCTGTCGAGCAATAGTGGAGATGATTCCGTTTCCATAAGACAAATAATGCCCGTTGTCGCAGGTGCGTGTCTCCGCACGAACGACACGGGCGTCTTTGGAACCGTGTGCGTGTGCTTATTTTACCGCAGTGAGTACACTGTTTGCAAGCGTCTACAGACAGCTATTCAGCGTCTTTTGTTGGGCGTACATAATACTCTGCTAACAATCTCCCGGCGCGTGTATAGGCCTTATTGAGAGTATCCGGAAAATTGGAGAGCTCAGATGCTTCGCTGACACTCAGTATGACAAAAGGACGGCTCGGCGGGAGCCTCGCCCTCCAGTCCGTCTGTCACCCCGAGCGTTAGCGAAGGGGATCAGATGCTTCGCTTGCGCTCAGCATGACAATACTGGAAGGTCGCGCTCCGTCGCGACCAACCCATCTTGACAAATCTGGAGGGTTGCGCTCCGTCGCAACCACACAAACAGGACGGCTCGGACAGAGCCTCGCCCTCCAATCTGCTTGTCACTCTGAGCGAACTGCTCAGTCGTACCCCGATGATTCCTGCGCGGGGGCGCTTGAACTGTCGCGCCCTCCGACCCGAGATGTACTCAGCACCTCTCCGTTCTTCAGCATGATGACCGGTATTTTCTGGTTCATCACCACATGGTGATCACACTGCAGGAGAGGAGAGGTATCCGGACTGTCCTTTTTGAGCTGGAAGTATCGATAACTCACCGGCTTGCCCGAGGTATCCGCCGGACATTTTAGTTTACCCGCTTCGGACAGGTAGCGAGGTACCAACAGGTTCAGGCTCTCTGGGTAATCGCCCTTATTGCGCTGGCGATAGC
>JANWYZ010000088.1 GCA_025054895.1 bacterium
AACCGCGTACGACTCTGAATTGAAACTGCTCTCTGGACCTATTGCGGGACCTAACCATGCGATCCCTTCGGGGAACACCCCACAGGAGGAGGACTGGAATACACTACGCTTCTCCGCCTCTCTCCGGTACGCTGGCGCTCCTTATCGGTTTGTGTTCTGGGCAAGAGACGGCTATACACATCTCGACAAGGCACATCGCCAAAAAACGTGCCTCGTCAACCAAAGTTCCATAGTGCTGGGTTGGGTATTGGCTACTGGCTTCCTGTATTCAAAGGGGCAAGAATTCCCTTGGGGCATCTGGGGATTGGATGATGTTGATACTCGCGAGATAGCTGACCAAGTGGTAACTGCAGTAGAGAACGTAGGTATACCAAGGGTCAATAGCACTCTCTGCATCGGCAAATATCTCACTCAGGCGAATCTGCCCAACGGAGGACGAGTAGACCTGCGATACACCACACCAGAGGGAGCCGACAGGTTCGAGGAATTGTTACAGTATGCTATTGCTTCTGGTGCACCTGGTGTCGTGCATTGGGCTGGACACTCAGATGCGGGGTGTGTTTTAGCATTCCCAGATACCGACCCTATCCAGCCGGACTACATTTTCGAAGTGACTAATATCGCGTCGCTGCCAAGATTAGATCGCGTGAAGGTAGTTTACATGGGAGGCTGTCGCACGTGTCTTAGCGTTAACGGGACCGGGTTGCCTGCTGCATTTGTTAGCAAGCGAGTGCACGCTGCGGTTGGCTGGCATGTTGGCATCAACTGGGGACGTGCTAAGAACCAGAGAGTACACCAGGTGTTCTGGGAGAGGCTTGCCGGTATCACGGTGGAAAAGAAGCAGATTGTGAAGAGAACAGCAGGGGGCACGGTGCTCCAAGCAGCTGAGGCTACTGCCAATGCCTACAGATTAACCATTGAGTTCCGCGCTGATTGGAAAAGCTACCTCGGTATCGCGGGCAATCGCAGCGAGAAGCTCTACTAATAATACCAAATGCTACAAGGAGGCGAGAATGATGCGAGCGCCAATCATGGAAACCGGTGTCTGCTTCCTCTTTGCAGTGATCACGCTGCCTACACATGCTCAGCCAAGTTTTGTTCCACCGATGCTCACCCGAGAAGAAGCAGCACATATCGCACTACGGGTGGTGCAGGCAACAGGCTACCCGGCGCGGGTGGAATGGTTGGCGGTTCAGGACCTGCCTGCAGGTATCGAGGTATATGAACGAGATGAGCGCCTGCAAGCACAACTGGCTTTGCAGAACAAGAATCACGTCCCAACCATGTATGACCGGTTCACCGGTTGGTTGGGTCAATACGGTCCGTATGTACAGAGCTACTGCTTTGTGTGCACCTTCGACCGCTGGCCGGGCAAGAGCACATGTGTTTACGTCAACGCCTGGACAGGATTCTGTCGTGTGGAGAATTGGCGTGAACGCAAAAATGAGGAACCAGGCTGGGAAACCAATACAGAACTTGGTTTAGGCAACTTTGCCTTCAAAAGCCAGGGGGAGATACGTGAGATCGCGCTACAGATGGCTCGAAACCTGCTGGGGGCTGGAGAGTTTCGTGTGTACATGTCTCGTCCAGACCTTCTGAACGACCCCTTGCTCACCGAAGCCTGGTATAAACTGCTTGTGGTCAAAGTGGATACTTCGTCTGGCGCTTATTTACCCCAGCTGATGCTGGTCAACCTCAATGCACGGACGGGGTGGCTGGAGGAAGGATTATTCTGGAACCGACCAGTCATAGTTTCCACGACGCCTAATATCTCTCTGGAACAGGCACGGCAGATTGCGGATAACTACGTATACCATCAACTGGGAGTTCGCGTGGCCGAGTGGCTGGAACCTGGCTGGAACGCAGCCCGGATTATCGAACTGCCCGGTAGTGCCCTGTCAGGACTGCAGGTGTGGGAAGAAGATATGCTCACACAACGGCTAGTATGGTGTCTTATCGGGCGGATTTCTCTGCGGGGAGGCGAGCGGTATGAGATTTTTGAAGTAGATGCCCACACTGGAGAAGTGCTGGTCGAAGGTGTGCAGGCAAAGAGCCGGAGTTCTGTGCCAGAGGTCCAGCGGCATCACCAGACAGAGAAACAGGCACGCCTGCTATACCTGAATGGGTATGAAGTATCTTTCTTCACCCCGTTAGTCCTCAGACAGGGGCGTGTATATCTTGCCTTACGCTACGTGCCAGCGTTCGGTGTGCAATGGAATGGGAAGTCGCTGGCTGGTAGAGCGGTAAAGAGCCTTCAGCCGCGGTTGGTACTGCGTCGACAAAAGGTAGGCTACGTGCCTTTGCGTGATGTTTGCCGGGCTGCAGGAATCCGTCTACACTGGGATAACCAGCGCAAGATACCCGTTTTATACGCGGATTGGCTGGATGTGAAAAGGCTGCTGAAACGGTAGGGAGTGGAAGAGGTTGGCAGAATAGTTTCACGAGCGCATAGATATACACCCGTACGTTTCAGGAGTGTTGGTCGGCGAATGCGATGGGTTACCATACCATAAGGATACCATCGCTCCCAGCAATTTCTCCGAACACCTGCTGAAACTGCCGGAATCGTTGTCTCTCGCCGCGCGATCACAGAGCTATATCATCCCCTGCGCCTTCAGGCTCACCCACCTGCCATCGCCTAAGATCACGTGGTCCAGCAGGTCAATGCCCATGATTTGTCCTGCCTGATGCAGGCGTCGGGTAATCTGGATATCCTCGCTGCTGGGGGTCGGGTCGCCGCTGGGGTGGTTGTGGGCAAGGATAATGGAGGAGGCGCTGTGTCGCACGGCTTCACGAAACACCTCGCGCGGATGTAGCAGGCTGGCATCCAGCGTGCCTTTGGTCACGGTGGTCTGGCGCATCACGCGGTTCCTGGTGTTCAGCAACAACACCACCACATGCTCCTGCTTCTCATCACGCAGCTGAGGATGCAGCAACGCATACACATCGTCGGGACGGGTAATCACGGGCTGTTCGCCCATCTGCTCCAGCGCGATACGCCGCCCCAGTTCTACCGCCGCCAGCAACTGCGCCGCCTTGGCGACGCCGATGCCCTTCAACTGCGCCAGCTCGGCAGGTTTGGCGTTGGCGATGGCGCGGAGGCTACCCATCGTGGCAAGCAGGTGTTGCGCCAGCTGCACAGCGGTCATTTCGGGCGTGCCCGTGCGCAACAGAATCGCCAACAGCTCCGCACTGGAAAGCGCGCTCGCCCCGAACTGTACCAACCGCTCGCGCGGACGCTCGTCTTCGGGTAACTCTTTGATAGTGTATTTGACGGCGTCAGGAATGCTTTGTGCCTGCGGACTCATGCTACCTTATACCATGATGAGAACAATTCACCCCGCGACTCGCTCTCGATAATACCAGATTGCTCAGTCGGTCAGCAAGGAGAGATGGAGATATGACTTTGCCGTCTTGACGATTGGCGTAATCGCCGTAGCCCTTTCTTTTGTCATACTGGACATTGGCGAAGGCGGGATCTGCAACGGTCATGCTGAACGCAGTGGAACCTACAGGAGATTTTTCGCTCCGCTCAGGATGACATGATATACGTTTTTTCTGTCATGCTGAGCCGGAGGCGAAGCATCTGAGCCCCTTCGCCAACGCTCAGGGTGACAAAAGGAGTGGAGGGCGAGGCTCCTGCCGAGCCGTTGTGGTTTGAGTGGTCGCGACGGAGCGCGACCCTCCAGTGGCACGCGCATCCTGCGCGTGGTTCGGAATGATAAACGAGTTGGAGGACGAGGCTCCTGCCGAGCCGCTGGGTTTGCGCGGTCGCGACGGAGCGCGACCCTCCAGTGGCACGTGCATCGTGCGCGTGGTTCATGGGCGAGACGCCCATGCTACGAACATCTTCAGGTCGCGACGGAGCGCGATCCTCCAGTGCCTGTCATGCTGAGCGTTAGCGAAGCATCTCAACGTATCATAACAAAAAGGCTCCTTAGAATGACGATGGATACCGCGATGAACATCTTCCTTACATCTAAAAGCCATATTTTAATGGAGCGATAGCCTGTTGTTAATCGGTGGCGCTGGCGTCGCCGCGGGCGCGTGCGTGCTGTATTCCAAAAAACGTCTCCAGGATGTGCCGGGCGATGGGCGCGGCTACCGCTCCGCCGTGTCCTCCTTGTTCGACCACTACTGCCAGGGCAATACGCGGGTTGTCCATCGGCGCATAGCAGATAAACCAGGCATGTGGTTTAGGGCGTGGCGGATCCTCAGCGGTTCCTGTCTTGCCTGCAACGGCGATTCCGGGCAGGTTCGCCGCATGCGCGGTCCCCCCTGGTCCCGCTACCGCCGCCCGCATTCCCTCCGCAATCCACTGCCAGTGTTCGGGAGCGAGTGATACCTGTTTCAACACCGTCGGCTGAGTCTCTATGGGGGCTCCGTTGGGTGGAATAATCCGCTTCACCACGTAGGGTTTCATTATCGTTCCTCGGTTTGCTACCGCAGCAGCCACCAGAGCCATTTGCAGCGGTGTAGTCTGGACAAATCCCTGCCCGATAGAAGCGTTTACAGTATCACCGTCGTACCACCCCTCCTTATAACGCTTCCGCTTCCATTCTGGTGTGGGAATGTTGCCTTTGCTCTCGCCTGCAAGGTCGATACCTGTTGGCTCACCTAACCCAAAGGCATGAGCCATTTCTACCAGAGTGTCAATATTTGCTCGCAAACCTGTCTGATAGAAATACACATCGCATGATGCACCGATTGCTTTGACGAACCCCGTTGCGTTGTGCCGGCGATGACAGCCAAACCGCCAGCGTCCCAGCTGCAACGCCCCGGGGCAGTAAAAGCTGGTGTATGGGGTAATTGCCCCACAATGCAGCCCTGCTGCTGCGGTGACAATCTTGAACGTAGAACCGGGTGGATACTTGCTGCCGATAGCACGGTTTTGCAGGGGGTGTAGGGGATTGTTGGCTATTTCGCGCCAGACGCTGGACTTTACTCCTCTTGCAAACGCATTAGGGTCGAAGCGAGGAAAGCTTGCCAGCAACAGCACTTCTCCGGTACGGGGGTCCAGTGCAACAGCCGCACCTACCCTGTTGCCAAACGCCTCTTCAGCTGCTCGCTGCAGTTGCTTGTCGATGGTGAGCATGACGGTCGCGCCTTGTTCAGCAGGAACGCCTTCGATCTCGCGTCGCTGGCGTCCACGCGCGTCTACCTCTACCCACTTGCCGCCTGCCTTGCCATGTAACCACACCTCCTGCGCCCGCTCTACACCCATCTTACCCACGTATTCGCCGGGGGATATTCCTGCCTCGCGCAGCGTCTGTAACTCTTTTGCATCCACCTCGCCCAGCATCCCCAGTAAGTGCGATGCTAACTTGCCTTCCGGATACCAGCGCACTGGCTGCGGGCTAACGCTTACTCCGGGCAACCAGAGCCGGTTCTCCTCGATGCGCGTTACTACCTGTAGAGAGACCCCAGTCGCCAGGGGTACAGGATACAGACGCTGGACACGCTGTTTGGCGTTGCCCACCACGTGCAGGACGTCCTCAAAGGGCATCTCCAGAATCTGGCTCAGCCGATAAAGCGCTGAATCGTCATTACCCACTTCTGCAGGGACAACGCTGACCACGAACTCAGGGCGGTTCATTGCCAGCGTACGCCCAGCCCGGTCAACAATCATTCCTCTTGGGGCAAAAAGGCGAATAAACCGCTTGCGGTTGCTTTCGGACTGCGCCAGCAGCTGGTTACCCAGTGCCACCTGCAGATACCACAGGCGCAGCACCAGCGCGACAAAGCCCAAAGCGATCAGCGCGACGTACAGCTTAAAATGGGGGACCTGCGGAGATGCAGGTATTTCCACCCCGAAGCGTCCACGCATGGCTATTCCTCTCCCGGGGGCGGGCGATGCAAATTACACCGTTTCTTCGGCGCTTTGCCCGGCGAGAAGGTTCTCACCAGCACCTCCGGGCAATAGCGCGTTGCCAGCAAGCCCGAATCGGCGCAGATCCTGACCTTTTCGACAGCAGGAGGTGGAGGCACCCTGGGTTCGGAAAGGCGCGGCTGCACCGGCTGGGTAACCGGAGGCGGCTCGCTCACCCGAGGTTGCAACGCTGCAGGCTCGCCAGCAGCAAGGTTGCCTGGCGCGGTAGCCGATGGCGGCGGAACAGGCTCTGGCGTTTGCGGTGTGGTGGTAGCAGGAGGCTCAACTTCAGCAGGAGGCGGATTAGCGGCATTATCGGGAGTATCGGGGCTGGTCGGCTGTTGGTATCCGTGCAACGTACAGCGCTGGGTTGGCTCCTCACCGCGCTGGAACGTGAAGCGGTGTGTGCTCGGACACGCAGGCGTCGCAACCATGCCGCTGTCGTCGCACAGGTTCAATGTCACGGTGCCTGGGCTTTCCGTTTGCTGGGGCTTCTCTGGAACATCGCCCGGTTCCAGTTTGCGAAGCCATTCCTTTTGCAAGGGTACCGCCTTGTCCATGAACTGTTTCCAGATAGGGGCGCATACCGTGCCTCCAAAAATGCGCGGCATTGGCAGATACACCTTTTGCTTCTTCACAGGGTCTTCTACCTCACGCGCCACCCACACCGCGGTGACCAGCTCCGGAGTGTAACCAACAAACCATGCATCACGCCCTTCGTCGGTGGTGCCTGTCTTACCCCGCGCCTCGGGGAAGTCGTGCAATACCCGATAGGCAGTGCCACCGGGCGTTCGTACCGGCGCTTTGAGCAGTTCGTCCATCGTTTGGGCAGTTGTCTCGGAGATAACCCCGTAAGTAAGGTTGGGAGCGTTCTCCTGGATGATATTGCCTTCGCTATCGCGCACGCGCACGATGGCGATTGGCTCACAACGGTTGCCCCCCGTAGCGAACACGCCGTACGCGACTGCCATTTCTATCGGGCGAACTGCCGATGACCCCAAAGCCAGTGAGAGATTGGGTTCTAACGGCGACTGGATACCCAGTTTACGGGCATATTCGATCACCGTTTCCGGTCCCACCATGGCGATAGCCTTCACCGCCGGGATATTGATGGAATAGGCTATCGCCTGTCGCACAGTAACCGAACCACGATAGCGTCCGTCCGCATTCTTAGGGCGGTACGGCCGCGGGTAGGAGGGGTAGCTCACCGGGGCGTCCACCAGGCGTGAATCAGGCGTCAACATGCCTTTGTCTATCGCCGCGCAATACACGATGGGCTTGAACGCCGAGCCAGGTTGTCTCCTGCCTTGCGTGGTGGCATTGTACTGTGATCGGCTGAACTCCACCCCGCCCACCATAGCGCGAATGAATCCAGTATACGGGTCTATGGCGATAATGGCTCCTTGTGTGGCGTTGCCCCTGCCATACTTCGCCAGGCCCTCGCGCAGCGCTTGTTCCGCCGCCTGTTGCATCTGCCAGTTCAGGGTGGTCTCTACCGTCAAACCAGCCTTGTAAATCTGGTCTTCGCCGTAATCCTCTATCAACTGCTTCAACACGTAGAACACGAAATAGGGCGCTTTATAGCTGACGCCCTGCCGCCGCAACGGTACAACCCGAACTGGCTCTCGCCTCGCTTCCTCGTACTGCTGTTCGGTGATGAATCCCAGCGCACGCATCCGCTCCAGCACCCTGTCGCGTCGACGCAACGCCATCTCTGGATTCTCGTGCGGCGAATACACAGACGGACGACGTATTACCCCCGCCAGCAGGGCACACTCGGCAAGGGTAAGCTTACTTAAGGGCTTATCAAAGTACACGCGGGCAGCAGTCTTTGCGCCATACGCACCGCTGCCGAAGTAGACCTCGTTGAGGTAGGTCTCCAGTATTTGCTCTTTGGTGAGGTGTTGCTCCATCTGTAGCGCCAGCAGCGCCTCTTGCAACTTGCGGTGGAAGGTCTTCTTCTGAGTCAAGAAAGCGTTACGCGCCAGCTGCATGGTGATAGTGCTGCCGCCCTGTGCATACCTGCCCTCGCGCAGGTTCACCCACACCGCCCGAAACACTGCTCGTGGGCTGATACCCCTGTGCTGATAAAACTGGCTATCCTCAATGGCCACTACCGCGTCTATCAGCTGCTTGGGGAACTCCGAGAGTTTCGCCAGCTCGCGCCGTTCATTGGTTAAAGTAGCCAAAACGACCCCATCCTGCGAGAGGATGCGCGTACCCACATACGGCTTGAGGTTCACAATCTGCTCACTGCTGGGTAGCATTCTGGAGACCTGCAACAGGAGCACCACCAGGTAGCCTCCACCGACTACAATCCCCAGCAACACCAGAAGCAGAGAGTATATCAGCAGGCGTTGCCATATCGGGCGCCTGCGTCTGCGCAGAGGGCGAGTTACCGAACGTTTTCGCGGTCGTGAACGCATGATAACCCCATTACTCGGTTCTGCTTTCAGACGCCATGTGAACCTCTTTTCGGAAGCGTTGTCTACCTCGATATATCATTACACAACCTTATCGGCTATTGCAACATGCCTGAACGTACTTCCAGTGCTTTTGCGAGAGCGCGGACGCTATCTTTGCGCTCCTCTTCGTATATAATGAAAGGTAGAACAGTGCAGCTCAGGAGGTTTTTACACAATGGCAAAACCGTTTAGCCTGATGATGGTATCGTTTGGCTTACTGTTTGGATGCAGTTTGGCTGCCTTCGCGCATGAAGAGCCGCCAAAGCCAACTGCTCAACCACCCTCAGTGGCGCGCAAGGAAATGAACCTGCCTCCGGGGGCGCAGATACCGAAGAAGGTTCCAAAGCCGAGCCCGAAGGAAAAGGCGCTGTCTGCACAGTTACAGCAACTGGAAAAGCAACGCGACGCCCTTATCAACAAATCCGCACAACTCGACAGGAAGCGGTTGAGTACCCAAGACCCCGCTGAGCGCAAGCGGCTGGACCAGCAGAAACTCGCACTGGTGCGCGAACTCGACGAGGTCGTCAGGAAGCGCGAAGCGGTATACAAGGCATGGCAGAAAGCGGCGATGGAACGCTGGCGCAAGGAGAACCCGGAGGCTTTCCAGGCTCCGCCGGGGACGCCGCCAGGCATGCCGCCCGGAATGCCTCCGCAGATTATCGCCAAGCAGATCCAGGTCGCTGAAGAACAACTGGCTAAACTGAAAAAACAGGGCAAGCCCGATACCGACCCGCAGGTGAAGATGTACAAAGAGCGCATCGACCGGTATAAGCAGATGTTGAAATCGACAGCAGCAAAGCCGCCTGCACCATCGCCTGCTAAACCAGAGAAGTAATGCCAGCGGAGGCGGTAGAGACATATCCTACCCGCATTCGCCTGCTGGAAGAGCATACGGTCAACCGTATCGCAGCAGGCGAGGTGGTAGAACGCCCCGCGTCGGTGGTGAAAGAGCTGGTAGAGAACAGCATCGACGCAGGGGCGCGCACGATCACTGTAGAGGTAGAACAGGGGGGCAAACGGCTCATCCGCGTCGTCGACGACGGCGAGGGTATGAGCCCCGCCGACGCCCTGCTCAGTATCCAGCGACACGCCACCTCCAAAATCCGCGATGCAGATGACCTGCAATCCATCCTGACGTTAGGCTTCCGGGGTGAGGCGCTGCCCAGCGTCGCCGCTGTGAGCCGCTTCGAGCTGCTCACCAAACGCGCTGACCTCGATACCGGTATGCGTCTGCTGGTGGAAAACGGGCAGGTGGTGGAGGCAGAAGAGTGCGCCGCCCGCAACGGTACCACCGTGACCGTGCGCGACCTGTTCTACAATACGCCCGCTCGTCTCAAGTTTCTGAAAAGCGTCGCCACTGAGCTCTCGCACATCACCGAGTTGATGGCGCGCTTCGCGCTGGCGTTTCCGGAAATCTCTTTTCGCCTGCTGCACAACGGGCAGGAGATTTTCGCCTCGCAGGGGAGTACCGACCCACGCCATGCGCTGCTGGCAGTGTTTGGACGCGATGTGGCTCGCGAACTGCGCACCATCGATTACACCGAGGGACACCTGCGTATCACCGGCTATGTCTCTCCTCCACACCTGACTCGCCCAACTCGCGCCATGCAAAGCTTCTTCGTGAACCGCCGGCTGGTGCGACACCGCGTGCTCTCCAAAGCGCTGGACGACGCTTACCGAACGTTGACCCCTGAAGGACGCCATCCCATCGCAGCCATCTTCCTGCAGGTTCCCCCGTACAGTGTGGATGTGAACGTGCACCCTACCAAAGCGGAGGTGAAGTTCTCGCACGAGGGCGAGGTGTATCACGCAGTGCTCAACGCAGTGCGACAGGCTCTGCTCCAGCAGGGCATGATTCCTTCGGCGTTACCCGGTCTGCAGAGCGGTCTGGGCATGCCTCAACCCGCTGAGCGACCTGTGACTGGACACGTCGTCTGGCAACCGTCGCCGTTGCCTCCGCAGGAGGTGTTGCACGCCGAGCTAATGCGCCGCGCAGGTATCGACCTCACACAGCCGGCCCCTGCAGAAACGCAACCGGTTGTTCGCCCTTACGCGGAGATGCTGGAGGGCTTCGAGGTGCTGGGGCAGCTGCACCGTACATACATCATCGCCTCTTCCCTGCGCGGTCTACTCATCATAGACCAGCACGTGGCGCATGAGCGCGTACTGTACGAGAAGCTTACTGTACTGCGCCAGAGGCAGTCCGTTCCTGTCCAGCACCTGCTGACGCCGCTGGTATTTCATCTGGACCGACGCACCGCTACCCTGCTGGGCGAGCATCTGCAAGAGGTTCAAAACATGGGGTTCTTGTTGGAGCCGTTCGGTAGCGACAGTGTGGCGCTGCGCGGTGTGCCCGCGTGGCTTGGACAGCGCAACGTGGAGGCTCTGGTGCGCGACTTGCTGGATGAAATCTCCGAACTGGGCGTGCAACGTCGTCTACCCCTGACCGACGAAACGCTGGTGGCTACCACTGCGTGCAAGATGGCGGTGAAGGCAGGCGATGTCCTCTCTCACGCCGAGATGACGCACTTGCTGCAGGAGCTCGCCGAGACCGAGAACCCTTACCTATGCCCTCATGGTCGCCCCGTGGTACTGGTGCTCAGTATCGAGGAGCTGGAACGGCGGTTCAAGCGGGCTTAGTCACAGCGGAAGAGGCTCCAGCCGAGTAGGGGCGCATGGCTGTGCGCCCCTACTGAGAAACTCGCTGCCAGAACCTTTCCCCCTGCGCGGATTGGAACAACCTGCTCAGGCAGGTTTGTTGCCGATATA
>JANWYZ010000089.1 GCA_025054895.1 bacterium
GCTGCGACGGGTGGTCAGCGTGGCGGTGGTCTCCTCGGATGTCACGCACGTGGATGTGTCGCTGGTCAACGGCGACATCGATGGAGACAACGAGGTGAGCCTCGCGGACTTTGGCGCGCTGGTGGTGGCTTTCGGCTCCATGCTCGGCGATGAGGGACGGTGGAACGAGGACGCCGACCTGGATGGTGACGGCGAGGTATCGTTCTCTGATATTGACATCCTCGTGCGCAACTTCGGCGAAATAGGGGATGAATAACCTCCGCCGTTAGCTGGCGCAGGCTGTTTCTGTGTAAGAAGGTGCGGCTTTAGCCGCGGAGTTCGTCGCAGGGGTGCGCGGAGGTGCGCCCCTGCGAACACGGTAGCGACGGCACAGCGGGAACCTTGCCTTCGGATGTCATGGTGAGCCGCGAAACAGCGAAGCCATCTGATCCGAGTAGGGGGGGTGCTGTGGCGCTTCGCAATGGCAGGGAAACCGGCTACGCTTTGCAATCGCCCTCACCATCTGCTACAATCAGTACAGGAGCCACTATGAGCCTGTTTGAGCAGAAAAACCTGTACGAAACCGAGGCGGAGGCGCCGCTGGCAGCGCGGATGCGCCCACGCACGCTGGAGGAGTTCGTCGGGCAGGAGCATCTGGTTGGTGAGGGTACGGCAATCCGCAAAGCCATCGAGAACGACCAGCTCGGCTCGGTCATCTTCTGGGGACCACCCGGCTGTGGTAAGTCCACGCTGGCGCGCATCATCGCCTCACACACCCGGTGCCACTTCGTGGAGTACAGCGCGGTCACCAGTGGCGTCGCGGAGGTGCGGAAAGCAATTGAGGAGGCGCGCAACCGTCGCCAGCTGCACGGTCAGCGCACCATCCTGTTCGTAGACGAGATACACCGCTTCAACCGAGCCCAGCAGGACGCCTTCCTGCCCCACGTGGAGAACGGCACGATTATCCTGATGGGCGCGACCACCGAGAACCCGTACTTCGCCATTAACGCGCCGCTACTCAGCCGTTCGCGGGTGCTGCGATTCGAGCCGCTGACCGAAGAGCACCTGCGCGTTATCGTCGAGCGCGCCCTCGCCGATGGGGAGCGCGGGCTGGCAAAACTGCGCGTGTATCTTCCCCCGGAGTGCATGGATTACCTGCTACGCATCGCCAACGGAGATGCCCGTGTGGCGCTGAACGTGTTAGAGGCGGCGACCGCCCTCGCCGAACCCGACGCAGAGGGTAAACGCGCTATCGCACTGGAGATGCTGGAACAGGTGGTACAACAGCGGGCAGCGCGTTACGACCGCGAAGGCGATGAGCACTACGATACCATCTCCGCGTTCATCAAGTCCGTACGCGGCTCCGACCCTGATGCAGCGCTGCACTATCTCGCTCGCATGATTCGCGCTGGCGAAGACCCCCGCTTTATCGCCCGCCGACTGGTCATCCTCGCCAGCGAAGACATCGGTAACGCCGATCCCCACGCCCTGCTGGTAGCGGTAGCGGCGATGGAAGCGGTGCAGTTTATCGGGCTGCCCGAAGCGCAAATCACGCTGGCGCAAGCCACTACCTACCTTGCCTGCGCCCCCAAGAGCAACGCCAGCTACATGGCATTGAACAAAGCACTGCATGACCTGGAAACGCAGCCGTTGGCTCCTGTGCCGCTACACCTGCGCGACGCCAGCTACCCGGCTGCACAGAAGTTGGGGCACGGCAAGGATTACATCTATCCTCACAACCACCCGGGGCACTGGGTGCCCCAGCGCTATTTGCCCGAAGGAAACTGGAATCTGCCATACTACGAGCCCGTCGACAGTGGGTTTGAGCGCAAAATTGCGGAACGCCTGCGCTTGCTGCGCGAACACGCAAACCACCCTTCCCCCCATCGTGGCGAAGATGAATTCACTCAGAACCCTTGACAAACTACAGGTTCTTGGGCATAATATATGGCGGTGCTGCGGGGTCGTTCAGCGGCAGGACGCCTGGCTCTGGACCAGGTAACGGTGGTTCGAATCCATCCCCCGCAGCCAATTTCTTTTGTCTACGCTACGCCCAGCAGCAGGTCTATCACCAGCTGGTCGAGCTTCTCATACCCGAGCCCCTTCTTGCCCATTGCCTCGATATCAAACTGCTTTTGTCGCAAAACCTGTGCGTTCTGCGGCGAGTAACGGCTCATCAGGCTCTCCAGCTCGGCATCGCGCGGTTGAACCTGCGCCAGCAGCTCCTGGATGGCTGGATGCTCGTTAAACTGACGCGCCTTTTCCTTCAGAATCAGGTAGGTGCGCATACATCCCCTGGCGAACTCCCACACGCCGTCTTCGTCTTCCGTACGATAGGCGTGCGCGTCGAAGTGGCGAGGTCCATCGTAGTCATGGTCCTCCAGCAGCTTCACCAGGAAAAACGCGCCCTTAATGTCCTCCGAGCCGAATCGCAGGTCCTGGTCGAAGCGGTTCAGCTTCTGCGCGTTGAGGTCGATGTGGAATAGTTTGCCTGCCTCCAGCGCCTGTGCGACAGCGTGCGCGAAGTTCAACCCCGCCATGTGCTCGTGCGCGACTTCAGGATTAACGCCCACCATATCGGGGTCATCCAGCGTTTCGATAAACGCCAGCATCGCGCCCACGTTGGGCAGGAAGATATCACCGCGAGGCTCGTTGGGCTTGGGTTCCATCGCGAAGCGCAGACTATACTTCTGGTCCTTCACGTAGCCTATCAGGAAGTTGATGCACTCGCGATAGCGTTTGATGGCGTCGGCAGGGTCTTTGCTGGCGTCGCACTCAGTTCCCTCGCGCCCACCCCAGAAAACGTAGATTTCTGCACCCAGCTCCACTGCGAGGTCGATTGCCTGCATGGACTTCTGCAAGGCGTATGCACGCACTTTGGGGTCGTTCGAGGTAAATGCACCATCCTTGAAGACAGGATGGTAAAACAGATTAGTTGTGCCCATCACCAGCTTCATACCGTAGTCATCAAGTGCTTTTTTGAACTCCTTCACGATGCGATCACGTTCGGTGGGGGTGGCGTCGAGGGGTACGAGGTCGTTATCGTGCAGGTTCACGCCGTACGCGCCCAGTTCGGACAGCTTCTGTACCGCGCGGATGGGCGTCACCACATCGCGTACCACATCGCCGAACGGGTCGCGTCCGCGATTACCTACCGTCCACAGCCCAAAGGTGAACTTATGCTCTTTACGAGGAGTATAGGCATCCATTGCGGAGTCCTCCTTCTTTACAGGATGTATTCTTGCTTTCGCGCCCAGCGAAGAGGTTTCCTGTAGGCGCTGGTGGAGGCATAACCTGGATCTTACCTCTTACATCCATTATCTTGGCGCGGCAATCCGCTATGGTAGCTCAGCAAACACGGTTTCGCGCATCCTTCCCCCGATTGAAATCGGGGGCACTGGTGGAACAAAATCCGCCTTCGCGGATTGGGGAACCTGCGCAGGCAGGTTTGTTTCCATCATAGCCCACCATTTCAATGGTGGGCTATCAGGGAGGTAATCCCAAATTCACAACTTAGCAGAGCATTAGCAGGAGATTGACAGCTCGCTGGTGAAACGTGGAATAACCCTATTGACTGCTACCGCTGGGGAGCGACGATGCGCACATGGTGGGTGTGGACAATTCTGCTGGTATGCTGGGGCGCGCCGCTATGGGCGGATGTGGCGGGTTTCGTCAAAGCTCGTCAAAGCCTGAAGGCAACGCCGGTGGGCGGTGTTAGCGACTTGCAGCAGAACGTGCACCTGTACCGCGGCAAGGTAGTGGAGCTGACCGCTACGGTGAAGGGGGTCAGTCGGGTAGGCGACGCGCAGGTGGTGGTGCTGCAGTCGCTGGATGGAGCGTCGGTTTGCCCGCGTACCTCTCAGCTGTTGCAAGAGCAGTTGGGTGCGCAGTTGCGGGTGCTGTTGCGCGTCGGCGAGGGTAATTTCGTCGGGCTGAGCGATGCGGAGCTAATCCATGCCGTACACGAAGCGGACATCGCGCTATGGGAGGCGCAGCAGAGAAGGAAGCAGGAAGCACCGAAGCCCCCTCAGCGTGCCGCCCGAGCTCTTACCTCGCGCTTCAATACCCCTGTGCGCACCAGTCAGGGAGCGGTTATCACCTTCGAGCAGTGGCATAGCGCGGTGTACGATGCGTATGCACGCGCCATCTCGCGCTTCAACCCTCGGCTCAAGCCACAACAGATAGAGGTGATTACCAACAGTATCCTCGCCTTTAGCTGGTATTACCGTGTAGACCCGCGCCTGGTGGTGGCGATGGTGCTGGCGGAGTCGGGCTTTCGCCCAGATGCGGTATCGCGCGCAGGAGCGATGGGGTTGGGGCAATTGATGCCTCGCACTGCGCGTGGGCTGGGCGTCAGCAACCCCTTTGACCCTGTGCAGAACCTGGCTGGCTCGATACGCCTGTTGCACGGGCACCTGAACACCTACTCTGGCGGGCGCGCCTATCGTGAAGGCACGGTGAGCTGGAACGACATCATCCTTGCGATGGCGGCGTATAACGCTGGTTCTGGCGCGGTGCGCAAGTACGGCGGTGTGCCCCCTTACCGCGAGACGCAGACCTACGTGAGACGAGTCATACAGCTGTACAAGCAGCTGTGCGGGATGAAGTAGCGCTCTGTGTGTCAAACGCGACGGCTCAGCAGGAGCCTCGCCCTCCACAATCCGCTTATCATTCCGAACCACGCGCAGGATGCGCGTGCCACTGGAGGGTCGCGCTCCGTCGCGACCATGATGGCGGACGCAACAGAGTGCGTCCCTCCAATGTGGGCGGCAACCACTGGAGAGTCGCGTTCCGTCGCGACCATTGAAACCCAGCGGCTCGGCAGGAGCCTCGCCCTCCAACCTGTTTGTCATTCTGAGCGAAAGCGAAGAATCTCGTTTGCTCGACACAGGAAGATGCTTCGCTATCGCTCAGCATGACAAAGAGAGCGCGGCTCAGCAACCCTGCGAGCATCAAATACTGTAAAAATCCAAACTTAACCCAGCAGTAGTTACTCCCCGAATAGCTCAGTAATCTTCCGCCGCCGGAAGGCGAAAATCTCTTCGATACGCGGGCGGACTATCAGGCGATTTATCAAGCCGTCAATAATCGGCGCGGGCAAGGCGTAGTACACGAGGTCAGTCATCTCCACCCCGCCATCGACAGGAATGAACGTGTGGCGGTGATGCCAGAAGCGGTAAGGACCGAAGCGCTGCTCGTCCACAAAGGAGCGCAACGGCTCCACGTGCGTAATCTCCGTCACCCAGAACATCGGTATCCCTAACAAAGGGCGTACTGTGTAAGCAATAATAGTGCCAGGTTCCATCTTTTCTGGCACTGGCGTGAGGATATCAAAGCCCATGTAGGGCGGCGTGATGACCTTGAGGTTAGCAGGGCTGGAGAAGAAATCCCACACCTTCTCCAGCGGCGCCGGGATGGTCTGACGGGTTTCGAAGCGGAAGAGTTTCATCTCTTCCCCATTGTACCCTGCCGCTACCGGGTATAGTATCGCCATCGGCACTTCAAATCGATACTCTTACCCGGCGCGAGGGAAAACTTCCACACTATCTGGCTGAGCGGGTTGAGCGAACCAGCCGGGTAGCCCATGCCATCGGCGAAGGTGATAAGGCGTCCCGCTACTGTGGGTTTGCTGACCTCCGCCTCAGGGGTGGTGTTCTCCACCTCGCCAAGCACCTGACGGGTTACCTCCAGTTCCACCGCCCTCTCCGAGTGGTTCGTAAGCGTCAATGTGCCTTCCATCTCCACCAGGGTATAGTCTACTCCGCTTATCGTCGTCGCCTTCGCCGTGCGCTTCAGCTCTTTGTCGCTTTGCTTTACCGGGATGTTCACCGCCGTACCGATAGCGATGTCTAACGCGCCGCCGCGCGGAGTGTAAGTAATAGTGTCCTGCGCCAGAACCGTGTTCCCGCTGAACAGCAATATCGGCGCGGTGGTGAAGGGATGGTCGGTGTTATTGGTCAGGCGTACGCGGTGAATCACCTTCGGCGCAGCTAGAGCGGACTGCAACTCGGCGATGCGAGGTTCTGGCTGAGGTGCGTCCGGCGGTGCACTACCAACAGGTGGAATGAGCAGGGTATATACATCCCTGTACTTCAGCGTATACTCGGAGACAGGCAAGGTCATGCGCTCGCCTTTGCGTAGAGAAACGCCTTTCACCGTGAAGACGAACAGGTCTTCGCTTGCGCCAGCGCCCGCGACTTCCGGACCGAGGTCGGAAGGGGGTGGCGATGGAGCAGCCCCGCCTCCTAGCTCACGTGAAGCTTGCGCCATAATGGCATTAGAGAGCACCTGTCCCGCATCAGTGCGAAAATAGGGTGAGAGCTGAGCGAAGGTCTGTTGTAGACCAATCGGGTCGCGGGTGTCCTTATAGGCAAACGAAGGCACGCCTACCACAAGGTCTACTGTCGCGTCTCGAAAGTCGGTCAGTTCGTTGATCAGCGACGCCTGCAGGAACATCTTCGCCCCGCCCTTGCCGTCCAGCACCAGTCGGTACTGAGGTATCCAGCGCACCCCCTTCTGCACGTACATCATGCCTACCCGTGTGCTCCTGGCAGGTTGACGGTTCGCCCAGTTCAGGTGCAGGGTTAGCAGGTTGCGAAACTCTGCTCTGGTGGTGGTTGTCGCGTAGTCGCCTAGAAAGGTCACGTCCAGCACACGGTCGATGTTCATCGCTCTGGTCCCTTCCTCCGTTTTGAGCAGCAAGATGTTGCTCTTAGCGGGCAGCTTGTCCCCCGTATTCGGCGGGCTGATGGCTTCCTGTTCTTCCGAGGAAGAGACGAGTACGCCTGCGATAACGCCCGTATGCTTCGTGCCTGAAACCTCTGTGAGTACCACCCTGGCGCCCACGTTCGCTTCCAGGAGTTCGCGCAGGTTTAGCGCGGTATGCTTGAGGTCCACTCTGCGCTGTCCGGCTACCACCGCCTGCAGTTTCGCCTGTGGGGTAGCGGAGTACGCCCAGAACGTTCCCAGAATGGGAGCAGGCAGATAGTCCAGCACTACATTGCCTCGCGCATCGGTGGGCATCTCCCCCTCGTGAATCACGTAAGCATGACCGTCTTTGAACACCACCAGCTCTTTGACGGGCATTTGGGCTAACACGCTCTGCGGCGTGGATGTTTGCGCCAGCGTGTGCAACCACACTACCTGACACCAGAACACAACGGCAAACACCGCCCTTCTCATCTCGTGTTCCCCTCCAAAGCGTTCGATAAAGACGCTTTTTCTCATCCTGAGTGCTTTGTTAAGTTGTGAGCTTACGGTTGTACAACATCCTTCCCCCGATTGAAATCGGGGGCTATGGTGGAACAAAATCCGCCTTCGCGGATTGTAAAAAACCTGCTGCGCATGGGCGAAGCATCTCGGGCCCCTCCCCCCGCACAGAATGACAGGCGGTCGCGACGGAGCGCGACCCTCCAACGCTGTCATATTGAGCGACAGCAAAGCATCTGGGAGATTCCTCGCTCCGCTCAGAAGGACGACAGGGCGAGGAGCACCCTCTTCACGTCCCAAGGACCTGGTTTAACAGAGCGCCAGCGCTCTTTTCAATACCCCCGGTTTTCGTTATTTGGACTATGTGGGGGCGTACAAGGTTACCACTGTGCTTTCGGTTTCATACCTGAAGATTGCTCTGCTGCAAACGGACGTAGCCGCCATTGAAAGGGTGGGCTATGATGGAAACAAACCTGCCGCTGCAGTCTTCCCACTTCATAGCCTGTCATGTGCGATAGCGGGGCAAGGACGTTCGCGACGGAACAACCTGGAAACAACAGCTGTTCCACATCAGGCTACGTCTTATTTCGAAGAATTTTTTTTCGTCTTCCAGAAACCTAGAGGAATCCTTCAAGTTTACCGATAAAATAAACCAGATAGGCTCACTGAATAGCTTCCCTGATGAGCTGAAATGTAGTTCCCAATACAAAAGCTGGGAGGAACAGTTTGCCATGGTGCGCTGTGTGTTGACTGGATTGTGGCTTTTGTTTGCGATTGCGGTTGCTGCACAGAACGATGTGTCCCGTGCATGGACCGTACGCCTCAGCGTTCAGGCAGGTACTTATCGAGATGCCGATAACCTGTTCGGACAGAGCAAAGTCTCCCGTGCCTTCCTGGACCCTCCATCTGCCCCGGTAACCCTTCGCGGGTACGCCTCACCTTCGCACACGGTGGCTCAATAGACGTTCGCGCCCTCAGCAGAGCCCGCACCCGCTGGGAGTTTACTGTGGAGACAGACGTAGAGGACGCTGACGTGGTGCTGAGGTGGGAGAATATAGCGCAAGTGCCCCGGCAGCTGAATCTACGACTACTGGACACAGAAACGGGTAGACGCCTGTGGATGCGCACTGCCCCTTCCTACACCTTCCGCAGCGGCAAGGGCGTCACGCGCCGACAGTTTGTGGTGGAGATGGACGCTGACACTCACCTGCCCCTGCGCATCACGGGGCTCAAGGCGCAACAGACGCGCGGTGGCGAGATTAATCTGCAGTTCTCCCTCAGCAAAGCCTCCAGCACGCGCGTGCAGGTGCTCGCCGCTAACGGCAAGCCAGTACGTGAAGTAGAAAGAGCAGTATCCCGTAACGCCGGCGTACAGAGCCTCCGGTGGGACGGTAGGGATGCATCGGGCGTCGCGCTGCCAGCGGGCGCCTATTTGCTGGAAGTCACCGCCGTCACCGATGAACTGGAGCAAACGCGAGTGGTCGTTCCCGTCGTCCTCAAGCGGTAGTTTGAGGCGGATTCATCAAACAGGAGGATGCGAGCATGAGAGCCACCTTCCGTACGTTGATCTGCGCGTGTGTCTGGCTGCTGGGCACAGTCGCCCTCTTTGCGCAGGAGAAGCCTGACCTCGACACGCGCGGAGTGGATGGACAGGACTTCGTCGCGCAAAACGACTTCTTGGATATACGCGTTGGCCCGGCCCTCAGTAACAACTGGATTTTCCGCTACGCGCAGGGACAGAGCGCCGATGCGCTGTATCGTGAGCACTACGGCGTGTGGACGCCGGACTGGGGCGGCATTGTGCCCTCCACGAGAATGACAGTGGAGCAGGGCTTTCGCGAACTGCAGCCCGACCGCCTGGCGGAAGCCATCATCACACACAGCGCGAACGGGCGTTCCCTGCGCATTATCCGACGGGTGCAGTTCTACCCTGGCGCCTCGCGCCAGTTCAACATCACCTATGTGCTTACCAACACCGGCTCTCAGCCCATGCAGGATGTTCGCTTCTTCCAGACCATCGACTTCGACATCGCAGGCGCGAGCAACGACTACGCCTGGTATAACGTCGGCTCTGATTCAGTGTTTATGAATGATGATGATTATTATCGCGTCGGGTTTACGGGCAACATCCGCTCCTCGCGACACGGCGTAGGATACTGGAGCTTCATGCTGAACCAGGACTGGGTAGACGGCGAGTTGAACAACGAGACCCGCTATCCCGCCTCAGGCACCGCCGACGCCGGCGTGGGATTGCAGTGGAACCTCGGCGACCTTGCGCCCGGACAAACTTGGGAGGTGACGGTCACTTTCTTCTTCGGCGGCGCGGCAGGTATTCAGGCGCTCATTCCCGACCGTACCGTCGGGCGCGGCAGAGATGTCGTGCTGGACGCCTCCGCCTCCAACTCGGTGGACCGAATCGTTTCCTACGAATGGGACCTGGATAACGACGGCGAGTTCGATGACGCAACGGGCGTGCAGGTACCCTATCGCTGGGAGGTGCTGGGACAGCATCTCATCTCCGTACGGGTGCGCGACAGCGCGGGACGCGTGGACGAAGACAGCGCGACCATCACCGTCGTGCCCGACCGTGACCTGCAAGTCGCCAGTGTCACCATGACGCCATCGGAGAACCTGAAGGATGGTCACGTGGTGACAGCGAACGTGCGCATCCGCAACGAAGGCGTAGACGCGGCGTCGCAGGCGTTTCGGGTGGTCGTGCTCGCCTCTTCTGGCGGAGCCAACGAGCGATGGGTTGCCACTCAGGATGTACCCAGTCTGGGAGCGAACGCTGTCACCGACCTCGCTCTGCCAGTGCGCCTGCGGGGCAACGACTCGCGTCTGCGAGTGGTGGTGGACTACTACAACTGGGTGAGCGAAACCAGCGAGGGCAACAACGGACAGGTGCTGGAGTTCCCGCCTGTGCCTGCTCCCGACCTGGTAATCAGTGGCGTGCGCATCCAGCCTGCAGAAGGGCTGGTGGACGGGCAGCGTATCGAAGCGGTAGTTACCGTGACCAACAACGGCGCAGAGACGTTGAGCGACTTCCGCGTGAGCCTGCTGCCGGGTGTAACAGGGAACCCGATGCCCGTCGGCGGCAACGCCCGCGTTACAGGAGGGCTCGCGCAGGGCGCGAGCGCAGAGGTGGTCATCCCCTTCGAGGTGCGAGGCGGACTCAACCAGAGCATTGGCGCGCAGGCGGATGACCTCAATGAGGCGGGCGAAAGCGACGAGAACAACAACGGCATCCGTTCCAACGACCCGACGGTGCGCGAGCGCGCCGAGGCGCGAATCCCCGACATCGCCCAACCGGACCTGGTCGTTGAGTCGCTATCGCATGTGCCAGCAACGGACATCGCGTACGGTCAGCAGGTAAACCTGCGGGCGGTGGTGCGCAACGCGGGGGGAGCAACCCTGCGTCAGGTTGCGGTGCAGTTCCTGATTGGCGACGGCTCGGTGGGATGGTTGACACTGAACGGGCTGGCGGAAGGCGCGTCCCAGCCGGTTGCTGTGGACTGGACGGCGACCACCGGCACACACACCCTGCGCGTGGTAGCCGACCCCTACTTCCGCCTACCTGACGCCAATCTCGACAACAACCGCGCCTCGCTCGACCTGCCAGAGGTCATTCCGCCCGACCTCGAGATAGCCAATCTCACCTTCTCACCCGATACGTTCATCCTGCGGCAGCGGGTGAGCGTGGCGGTGGAGGTGCGCAACGCGGGGCAGGGACGCATCAACGCGCCGATCCCGGTGGAGTTTCGTCTGGACGATACGGTATTGCAGACGGTGAACCTTGTGCCGCCGATGCCGCCGGGCGCCACCCAGATTGTGCGCATCGACTACACCGCGCGGCCGGGGCAGTACCGACTGCGGGCGATTGTTGACCCCAACCGGATGCTGGGCGAGGCGA